>NZ_RZQP01000067.1:0-27552 GCF_003998165.1 Mesorhizobium sp. M7A.F.Ca.US.007.01.2.1
GCGGTGCTCTGCCCGTCCTTCTATCGCGCCGACGTCGTCCACAATCCAAGCCGCTGGGATCGCTTCCTGGAAGCCGCGCGCCGCGCCACCATCAGCCTGTTGCAGCGTCGCCGCGAAAGCCGGCGCCTGACTTTCGCCGATGCTTGACGCCGTCCCCCCACTTCGCGCCCATGCCGGCGCTCAGGATGGTGAGCGTGTCATCAAGCTCGCCGTGCTGGCGGTCGGCGGCCAGGGCGGCGGCGTGCTCGCCGACTGGATTACCGATGTCGCCGAGCGCAACGGCTATGTCGCGCAGTCGACCTCGGTCGCCGGCGTCGCCCAGCGTACCGGCGCCACCATCTACTATGTCGAGATGGCCCGCGACACCGGCCGGCTGCCGGTCTTTGCACTGTCGCCCTCGCAGGGCGATGTCGACATACTGATCGCGGCGGAGTTGATGGAAGCCGGCCGCGCCATCATTCGCGGCTTCGTCACGCCCGAGCGCACCACGCTGATCGCCTCGTCGCACCGCATCGCCGCCGTGTCGGAAAAGATCGAACCGGGCGACGGCCGCGCCTCGTCGTCCAAGGTGCACGCGACGGCGGAAGCCGCATCGAAACGCTTCATCGCTTTCGATATGGAGAAGATCGCCGCCGACAATGGCTCGATGATCTCGGCCAGCCTGCTTGGCGCGCTGGCAGGGTCCGGCGCCCTGCCGTTCACGCGCGAGAGCTACGAACAGGCGATCGGTGCCGGCGGCCGGGGCGTCAAGGCCAGCCTCGCCGCCTTCGGGGCCGCGTTTGATCGTGCGCGCGGCACGGCAGCACCGGCGCCTAGGCCGGCCGAGCCAGCGATCGTCGAATCTGCCCTGGGCGCAGGACAGGTGAGTGGCCCGCAAAACCTGCTGCAAGGCTGGCAGGCCTTGGCTGCCCGCATCGATCTGTTGCCGGTGGCCGTGCGCGACATGGCGCTTCGAGGCTTGAGAAAGGTCGTCGACTATCAGGACATCGCCTATGGGCGCGACTATCTCGACCGGCTGGACAAGGCCGTCGCGCTGGACGGGCCGATTCAGGGCTATGGCTTGTCCATCGCTGCCGCCAAGCATCTGGCCAACGCGCTGTGCTACGACGACATGATCCGCGTCGCCGATCTCAAGACACGTTCGACGCGCGACAAACGCGTGCGCCGCGAGGTCGGCGTCAAGGATGGCTCGATCCTGCAGGTGACCGAATATTTCCATCCGCGCATCGAGGAGTTCTGCGGCACGCTGCCGGCGGGTCTGGGCAGCTACATCGAGGACCGGCCGAAGCTCGCCGCCTTTCTCGACCGTCGCATCAACCATGGCCGCCGCATCCGCACCGACAGTTTTGCCGGCTTTGCCGCTCTGTGGTTCATCGGTGGCCTGCGCCGCTGGCGCCGCAGCCTGCTGCGCCACAAGGTTGAGATCGCGCATCTCGATGGCTGGTACGCGCTGGCGCTCGACCATGTGCCCCAGGATTACGCACTGGCCGTCGAAATCCTCAACTGCCGCCGGCTGATCAAGGGCTATAGCGACACCCATGTCCGGGCGCAGTCGAAATTCGACCGGGTGCTGTCCGCGCTCGACATGGTCAAGGGCCGCACCGACGCCGCCGACTGGATCCGCCGCCTGCGCGAAATGGCGCTGAAGGACGAGAAGGGCGACATGCTGGACGGTGCGCTGAAGACCGTGGCGACGCTGGGGCCAGATAAAATCGGCTGAGATAACTAGCGAGCATCTACCGATTGGAGCGGCGCCAGCCCACGCAGCGGCACCGCTTCCGGGAACAGATGCAGCAGGCCTGAATCGACGCGCCGGCGCAGATGCGCATCGACCTCCGCCCGATCCTGACAACCATGAAACCTGCCGCCGCAATGGTCGCGCAGGCGCACGAGGTCGGCCATGACAGGCGACATCGGCAGGCCGGCGGCGTCGAGCAGGCTCGCGCTGAGGAAGCCGATGTCGAGCGGCGCCAGGTCAGGCATCGGATGGCGCAAAGGATGGTTGAAGGTGGTGAGCGTGTAGAAAGTGCGATAGGCAAGCGAGCCAGGGGTCGCCAAGGCGTCGTCCCCGGCGATCGCCTCGACGAACGGCTTGGTCGCCGACGACTGGTGATCGCCGAATTCGAGCACCACGGCGCCGCGTTCACCGGCATCCGCTTGCCTCTTGTCGAGGAAATCCTGGAAATCGCCGCGCGCTACCGCCATCCGGCGCAGATACTCATTGGCCTGGAAATCGCCCGAGAAAGGCTCGCCCTCGACCTTCAGCCCGGGCTCCATCCGCCCCTCATAGGGTGAGTGCGGAAACATGGTCTGGATTTCGAGGAACAGCGGCCGGCCGTCTTCCCTATGGTGCCTGGCGATGAATGCCTCGGCCGCCTGGTAATAAAAGTTGTCGCGCAGGTGATAGAAGGGCGCGGCGATGTCCTTGATGTCGAGCACGGTCTCGAAACCGATCGATTTCAGGAACGGCCCTTCATTGACGAACGAAAAGTCCATCGGCGTCATCACGACAGTCCGATATCCGCAGCGCGCCAGCACCTCCGGCAAGGCTCCGGCGACCTTGTCCTGCAGGGTGATGGTCAGATAGGGGCTTCGCCAGCCGAAATCGGTGGCCGACAGGCCGGTCATCAGCGACAGATTGGTGATCCAGGTGCCGCCGCCAAACGTCTCGACCTGCATCTGGTGCGGCGTGCCGGCCCCCGGTGCGAATCTCTGCAGGAATCCCGCGCCGTTGCCGACCTGCGGAAAATAGCCGGGATCGGACTGGCTTTCGCTGAGCACGAAAAAGACGTCGGGAAGATCAGCCCGGTCGCCGCAATCGACCGTGTCGGCAAAAGGCGGCTGCGGCGCCACGGCTTGCAGCCGCTTTTCGAAGCCCGATTCTACAACGAGGTTGTGCAAATCCAGCAGCGAGACGAAGAAGGCCGACATGTGCCGGCCCTGCATGTAGTAGAAATAGCGGTCCTTCGAGGCCTCGGCCGGAAAGGTCAGCGGCACCAGAACGACGAGCGCCGCCATGACCAGGACGCGTGCCGACACCGGCCAGCCGATTTTCCGATCGATCCGGAACAGAAGCACCGCCGCCCCGATGCCGAGCCCTAGGGCAATGACGACCGGCGCGATCAGATGGAGGTAGGAGCCGAGCAGGAAACGATACACTTCCGGGTCCCTCGACACGAAGACCGTGTCGTAGAAGTGCAGCGAAAATCCTTCAGCCGGAACTTGATCGCCGAAACCACGGTGACGAAGGCAATGCCCATCCAGGCGAGGTAGACGGAAAAGGCAAGGCGCCCCGAAGCCAGGAACAGAAGTCCGGCAAGGGCAGCCACCAGCGCCAGCGAGAACGGCACCGACAGCCATTCGTGCTCGGCCCGTCCGGCGGCGAAGACGCCTGCAAGGCTGACCACGGCCAGCGTCAGCGGATGGCAGAGCACCCGTCCAAGACCTTGAAGCTGAACCACAGATTTTCCCACGAAGATGCCTGAGCACAGTTTCGGGAAATTCTTCGATTATTTGCGGGCTAAGAACAAATGTATAGTGGATTTAACCTTAACTCGGCTGGTCGGGATTGTCCGGTGCGCGCCAGCGCTCGCGCGGGGCCGCCCCGAAAGGTGCCTGGCCCCGCGGTGCTTTGATCAGTAATGGTGCCAGTGGCGCCAGTGATGATGCGGATGCCAGACGTAGGCCGGACCGTGCCAGTAGTGGTAGCGCGGGCGCACGACGACGACGCCGTTCGGCACGCAGCGGCCCCATCTGTTGGGGTGCCAGCCGATGCCGCAGCCCCAGCGGACATGCTCGACCAGTGCCGGGGTGGCTGGCTTCGCAACGGACACGATGGGCATTGCGCTGGAGGCGGAGGCTGTCGCGACAGTTCCACCGATGGCCAGGATAGCGGTTGCTGCATAGTTTTTCAGGCGACTCATAATTGGACTCCGAGTGCTTTCGACGATGAAGATGGCCGTCCTGTATGGTGCACAGGGCAGGCTTGTCCCTTCGCATCGTTAAACGGCGTCTCCGGTCTTTTCCGTCGGTCGTCATGGCGATTTTTTTGGCGTAACGGTGGCGCGGCGTTCCATATGGCGCAGCAACGCCTGTGCCAGCACGCTCCGGTTTTCAGGCGATGTGCTCGCCGCGAAGTCGACAATGGCCTGTTCAAGCCGGCTGCGCACCGTCACATCGGCATCGCGTGCCCGTTCCAGGGCGGCGGACAAGGCGGCCTTGTCCATGACAGGCTGCTGCAACAGGTCCGCTGCCTCCTGCCTCGCCTGCTGGCCATCGAGAATGATCTGACGGGACTGCACGCGAACCTGGCGCAGCGCCTCGCGGAACGCCTTGCGATCCTGGTCGGGAAGGTGTCGGCCGGCCGATTCCAGCGAGAAGCCCGATTTGGCATTTCTCAGCCAGACCGCGCCACCGACAAATGCGCTGGCCAGAAAGACGTTCAGCACCACGGAAGCAATGACCAGACCACGGACCCAGCGCGTACTCATAGGCTTTCCTCACCGTTCTCGGCATCCGGGCCGGCATCGCCAAACGCCGTCACATTGGCATCCAGCACAGTGTGGTCCGGCTGGACCTCGGGCGTGATGACGGTCACCAAAGCCAGTCCTGCCACGGCGCCGGCCAGGCCAATGCCTGCGAGTCCCAGCCCCAGCCACCAGAACCGCTGCCGCCGGCGTTGGACAAGGTGCCGGCCGGCGACCTGCAGGATACTGCCGTGCAGCGCTTTACCGGGGGCGTCGACGCGGTAGCTGTCGAGCAGCGCGTCAAGTGTCCCGGCCTGCCTCAAGATGGCCTCGCCCGCGTCGCTTGCGGCAAAGACCGTGCCGGCCATTCGCTCGGCCTCGGGCCATCGCCGCAAGTCGCCGCCATAGGCCTGCGCCAAGGCGGCAAAGCGCCTGGCATCCATTGCGGGTTCGTTCCTGGACCCTTCAGCCATGTGTCTCCCCCTTGCCCGTCGGCGCCGAGCGCCAGGCGGCACCAGCAAGGCGCAATGGCCGTGCTGCGTTGCTGCTTGCCCGGCGTTTACTCATCGGCGCCATCCTCCGCCAGGATCGCTTGCAGCGACCGCCGGCCGCGCGCGAGCAGGCTTTCCAGGGCATCGACGCTGATCTGCAGTGTCGCTGCCGCCTCGATATTGGACATCCCCTGATAGTAGACCAGAACGATCGCTTCGCGCTGGCGCGGCGCTATGGCTTGCAGCGCCCGTTCGACCCGATGGGCTTCTTCCTCGGAATGAGCATCGGGAAGCGGCGCAGGATCGGCGACGTCCGGCAGGTCGCCGGTCACCCACTCGCGCCTGCGACGCAGCCGGTCGTAGCAAAGGTTGAGCGTCACCCGGTGGATCCAGCTGTCGAAGCGCGCATTGCCGCGCCGCCAGCTCGCGGCATGGCGCCAGATCCGCACGAAGGTTTCCTGCGCGACATCCTCGGCCTCCGCCGCATCGCCGAGCATGCGCACGGCAAGCGCCAGGATACGCGGCAGCTTGCGCGCGACGAGCGTTTGCACGGCTGCCGGCTCGCCGGCGCCGACACGGCGAACCAGCTCCTCGTCCGGATCCGCAGCCATCAGTCGGCGCACTCCCGATGTTCATCGCGCGTCATTGCCTCTTGGTCATTGCTCTTGCTTGGGAGCGGTTTTGTGGCCCGGCAGTTCGTCGGCTGTCAGAATGCCATCGGCATTCTTGTCCAGCCGGGCGAAGCGCTTGGCGAAAAACGCATCGAGTTCGGCGCGATCGATGAAGCCGTCATGGTTGGAATCGATCCGCGCGAAGGATCTGGCGGCGTCGCCCTTGACGTTGCGCTTCGCCTGAAAGGCCTCCCATTCCAGCAGGCTGATCTTGCCGTCGCCATCCGTGTCGGCCGCCATGATCGCCTTTTCGCGCCGCTTCTGGAATTTGGCCAGCGTGATGTCGGACCTGCTCCCCGACGCGCCTGGCGCGGCAAGTGGCGCGGCGGTCTGCGGTGCAGGCGGGGTCGTTGCCTGGGCAAGAGCCGCAACGGTCTGCAAACTCAAGGCAACGACTAATATCGAACGGCTGATCATGTTGTGCGTCTCCAGCTTGGCGCGACGCAGACGGCTTGTGCCGTCATCGCGCTTCAACCGTTAAACGCCGCGACCCGGAAAATCCGTCGGTCGCGCGTGCTGATCCGTTCGTGCTCGGGTGCGCATCCCGTCGATCGGGATGGAAGGAGCTCTAGTCCGACTGGTCGGCCGCAATCAGTTGTTCGGGCTTGAACCCGGCATGCTGCGGGGTCCACACCTCGCCCTCGCGATTGAACCAGTGGCACAGATACATGCCCGAGGCTGCGCCATCGCTGACCGTCATCCTGGGGCCTCCGGATTTCAGCTTGACCACGTCTCCGGTCTTGAAATTGTTGGGCATTTTTTGACCTCCCATGCTGAGGCCATGAGTTTCACACCAAACCGGGGTCTCGACAATGGCAGATCTGCCAGGCCGGCGCCGCAATCCTTTGCACCAGATGCGAAGGGGTAGACGACGAAAAGGAGGGGGGATGGTGCGCTTGCGGGCAGCCAATTGCCGGCTCAAGCCATTAGAATCAAAATCGTTTTCGATGCCAAGCGGGTCGCAACGAGTTCCCTAGAGATCGTCCCGTAACGTCCTTGCCCGCGCCTTGAGTCGGCATGGGATCGGCCATCCCAGTGAGGGCGCGTCGTCCATGAACTCAACTGGAAAGCTGGCCAGTTACGAATCAGTATAAATCCGCGATGTACAAGAACACTACTGTGTGCGGCCTTCAGCGGGTAACGGCGCTGTTACACACGAAAAAATCCTTGCATGGTTTCCATAAGCGCCCGACGGCGACGGGACTAGATGCGCATTTTGTCGCGTATCCAGTTCCTAAAGATCTTGCTGGCACGATTTGGAGCATTCGCTGGAGCTTCAACAATGTAGTAGCCATTGCCGGTCGTGAAGGCGAGGTCAAAAGGGCGTACGAGACTCCCATTTGACAGCTTCTCCTCAACAAGGCGTGTCCATCCCAACGCCAACCCTTGCCCTTCGAGGGTGGCCCGCAGCAGATTGTCGTAATTTTGAAACCAGATTCCTTGCTGAGGGCGTAAAGAAGTTAGCTTCGCGAATTCAAGCCACTTGTCCCAATTCTCCCATTCGTGAGCCCGCCCATCTAGATGCAGCAGCGTCACGTTTTGAAACTTGCGGAAGTTTTCGGCGCCGACAGAATTTACATATCCTGGGCTGCAAATCGGAAAAAACTCCTCACTAAACACTTTCTCGGACTTCAATTTATTCCAGTCACCGCGACCATATCTAATCGAAATGTCTATCCCGAATTTGCTCATATCCAAGCATTCATCGGTTTCAACCAGTTTTATATTGATCCCGGGATTGCGAATTCGAAAATCAGCCAACCTCGGCATCAGCCAGCAACTTCCAAATGCAACGGTTGTACTAACTGTTACATTTGCCGGAATGTCAGCGACTTTCTCGTTAAACTCCCTTGAGATCAGCCATAAGCTTTCTGAAACTGTATTGTGAAATTGGCGCCCATATTCTGTAAGTGCCACGCCTCGTTGCCCCCGCTCGAACAATTTGGCGCCAAGCCTGGATTCCAGGAGCCTGACCTGCATGCTTACCGCTTCCCTGGTGACATTCAACTCATGAGCCGCAGCGGTAAAATTCATGTGGCTTCCCGCCGCTTCGAACGCGACCAGACTGTGTAGTGGCGGCAATCTCAAAGGCGGACGAGACGTCAATCTGATTTACCTCAGGCGTGATCGATCTTACGCTGACTATCCGAAAAGCACCCCGTAATCATAGTCCCAGCCATAATACGCTGAGGAAGCCAAGAGTGCCATCTCACGATAGCCATCGACAAAATGACCCGTTGCTCGATTCATTCCAGCTCAGGTCTCTGCAACTTCGAAACAGGATTATGAGCACCGCTCATGCGCCGGCTTATGTAGAGAACGGTTGGCCTACGGAGCGCTACCGGCTCTATCATGAGGAGAAGGCCAAGGGAGGGCTTGCTCTAACGGTGGTGGGGGGATCGACCAACGTTTCGTCGGACAGCCCGTCCGCGTTTGGGCAACTTTATGCCGGCGATGACAGCATCCTGCCTTGGTTTGAACTGCTTACCGGGGGCGTTCATTCCCATGGCGCCGCGATTATGTGTCAGCTGACACATATGGGGAGGCGTACATCCAGCGACGTAGGGGAATGGCTGCCAGTAATAGGACCATCTAACACGCGAGAACGGGCGCACCGAGCCTATCCAAAGAGTATGGAAAGGGCTGATATAGTACGCGTCACCAAGGACTTTGCGGCCGCGGCGGCACGATGCAAAAAGGGCGGTTTTGACGGAATCGAAATCCTGTCGCACTCGCACTTGCTGGGACAATTCCTATCCCCTCTGATCAATTTCAGACAGGACGATTATGGCGGCTCCCTGGAGAACCGGCTTCGACTCACCTTCGACGTCCTGAACGGCGTCCGCGATGCTGTGGGTGACGAGTTCA
This sequence comes from Mesorhizobium sp. M7A.F.Ca.US.007.01.2.1, assembly GCF_003998165.1. NCBI lineage: Bacteria > Pseudomonadati > Pseudomonadota > Alphaproteobacteria > Hyphomicrobiales > Phyllobacteriaceae > Mesorhizobium > Mesorhizobium sp. M7A.F.Ca.US.007.01.2.1. The sequence goes on from NZ_RZQP01000067.1 coordinate 8,497, forward strand.
TCATAGGACTGAGGATCACCGGTAACGATTTCCTCAAAGGTGGGCTCAGCCGCGAGGACTGCATCGAGATCGCCCAGCGGCTTGAGCAGTGCGGCCTGGTCGACTTCCTCAACGTGCTTGCGGGAGCGCCATACGACGATCTGGGCTTGGCTCAATGGATGCCTCCTATGGGCACTCCCGCAGCCCGTTTCCTTGGAGTTGCCAAAGACATACGTGAGGCCGTTTCACTACCTATATTCTATGCAGGAGGCATTGCCGATATCGCAACTGCTCGCCATGCCCTGCGCGACGGCATTGTCGATATGGTGGGAATGACCAGGGCTCACATCGCCGATCCCTACCTGGTCTCAAAGCTGCAAACCGGGCAGGAAGATCGTATCCGCACCTGCGTCGGAATGAACTACTGCGCAGACCGGGTTAATCAAGGCAAAGACGCTTTATGCGGCCAGAATGCCGCGACCGGTCGCGAGCGTTTCTTCCCGCATCGCTTTCGCCGCCATGAAATAGCGGGTTTGCGCGCTGTCGTTGTTGGTGGAGGCCCAGGAGGACTGGAGGCGTCCCGTGTTCTCGCCGAGCGGGGTTACAGGGTGACCCTGTTCGAAGCGTCCAACCAGCTGGGTGGACAGATTAACATGGCGGCCGGAGGTTCCACCAGGCGCCAGATGCGCGGGATCATCGATTGGCTGGTCAATGAACTCGAGCATCTCGGCGTTGATGTTCGCTACAACATGCTGGCGGAAGCCGAGGACATCCTGCGTGAGAAACCTGTGTTGGTGGTGATCGCGACAGGCGCACTGCCGCGCTCGCTGAACATTGGCGGCGCGCATCTTGCCCGGCCGATTTGGGACGTGTTCACCGGACAGCCTCCTGTTGGAGAGGTCATCATTTTCGACGATCGAGGCGACCATCACTCGCTGGTGGCGGCGGAGGTAGCAACCCAATCCGGTGCTTGCGTCACTCTCTTAACGCCGGATCGCACACCTCTTCATAATCTCGGGCCGACGAACTACGGCGTCGGCATGCGCAACCTGTATCAGCGCGGGGTGAACTTCCTCACCGACCGTGAGATCGTTGCCTTGAGCCCTGACGGCAACCGTTTGACCGTCACCGTGCGAAACGTCCTCACCGACCTGGAAGAAAAATTCCAGGCCGATCATGTCTTCTATGAAGTCGGGACGGAAGAAAACGCTGAATTGTACTTCGATCTTCAAAGTCATTCAGTCAACAACGGCCAAATAGAAGTAGCATCTCTATTGGACGGCAAAGCCGAGTACCGAACGGTGAACCCGGCCGGTGATTTCGTGTTGTTCCGGATTGGTGACGCGGTCTCTTCGAGGAACATCCATGCTGCGCTCTTTGATGCGTTGCGTGTCTGTTCCGTCATCACGGTCGCCGGACAGACCGGCTCCGATCAAGCGCGCTACTCAGTAACACATAGGCAAATGAAAGGGGAAACGACGTGAAAAATCTCCCACTGGCGGCGGCATGCCTGACAATTCTTGTACTGGAGTCACTCCCTGCGAATGCTGCATCAAGCTGCGGTGAGCTGACAATCTCCAGCATGAATTGGCAGAGCGCTGAAGTGCTGGCAAGCCTGGACAAGTTCATTCTTAAAGCTGGGTTCGGATGTGATGCGGAAATTCTCGAAGGGGACACCGTGCCGACGGTCACCTCCATGATCGAAAAGGGAAAGCCCGATGTTGCTCCCGAGATCTGGGTCGATCTGCTGCCAGATGTTGTCGCTACCGGCATCAAGCTAGGCAAGCTTGTTGAAACTGGCGCGGCCCTCAAAGATGGTGGCGTCAACGGGTGGTGGATTCCAAAGTATGTGTCCGAAGCACATCCGGATATCAAAACCATTGCGGATGCGCTCAAACATCCGGAGCTCTTTCCAGCACCTGAAGATTCATCGAAAGGGGCGGTCTTCAATGGGCCTCAGGGCTGGGGCGCGACGGTTGTTACAACGCAGCTCTTCAAAGCCTACGGCGCTGAAAAAGCCGGCTTCACCTTGATCGACACCGGATCGGCAGCCGGCTTGGATGGATCGATAGCAAAGTCATATGAGCGCCACCAAGGCTGGCTCGGATTCTATTGGGCTCCGACGTCGATTCTGGGAAAGTATGAAATGGTGAAGCTCGACTTCGGGGTTCCTTACAATCAGGCTGAATGGAAGCGTTGCAATACAGTGGCGGATTGTGCCGATCCAAAGCCAAACGTTTGGCCGCAAGATCGAGTAAAGACGATCGTCACGAAAGGCTTTTCGGATCGTACTGATCCCGCAGTGATGGAGTACCTGCAAACCCGGTCGTGGTCCAACGATACGGTGAACGGTCTCTTGACCTGGATGACCGACAACCAGGCCACTGGTGACGATGCGGCAAGGTATTTCCTCAAGACACGCGAGGATATCTGGGCCAAGTGGGTCCCGGTCGGCGTCGCCGGAAAAATCAAAGCGGCACTTTAATCAACGTGTCGCGGTGGTGGCCTTTAGAGCGGCCATCATTGCGACCGCCATTGCCCTCACTGGGCTGACCGACCGAGAATTCCTCATGGATTGGCTGACAAATTTTCCCCATCTCAATGACGAGGCCTTGCGGCTTGTCAAAAAGGGGCTGGATGACGCTTTTCGAACCTTCACCCGAACATACGGCGATTCAATTGAGGGCGTTTTCGCGCCGTTGCAGTACCTTCTGATCAAGTGCGAGCACTTTCTAACCGACACGCCCTGGCCGCTGATCATTTCGCTGGCGGCTGGGCTGGCATGGCTTGCATCCCGAAACTTGACAACCGTGGCTGGAACCGTCGTCACCCTCGTTGCAATCGGGTTCCTGAGCATGTGGGACGATACGATGAAGACGGTGTCCATGATCCTTGTCTCGACGATCATAGCCATCGTGCTCGGTGCGCCGGTTGGAATTGCGATGTCGAGATCGGAGCGCATCCAGAGGGTCATCAATCCGGTACTCGATGTCATGCAAACCATGCCAAGCTTCGTTTATCTGATCCCGGTGGTGATGCTGCTGGGAATCGGCAAGGTTCCTGGTGTGATAGCCGTCGTAATCTATGCGATCCCTCCCATGATCAGGCTGACAAATCTGGGCATCCGCCTCGTGGACAAGGATGTATTAGAGGCGGCCGATGCCTTCGGTTCGTCCAATTGGCAAAAGCTGCGAGACGTCCAGATTCCCCTGGCGCTGCCGACCATCATGGCTGGCGTCAATCAGACCATCATGATGGCACTAGCCATGGTCGTCATTGCCTCGATGATCGGGGTGCAGGGTTTGGGTCAACCGGTCCTCAAAGCGATCAACAATCAGTATTTCACGCTGGGTTTGTTCAATGGACTAGCCATTGTTGGTATCGCCATGCATGCCTGATCGTGAAGAAAAACAAGTCGGAATCGTTATCTCACATCTGTTCAAGATCTTCGGAGCCAATGCCAACAACCACCTGAATGCATTGGCGAGAGGGATGACGAAAGATGAGTTGAACGAACGCCACGGGCTTGTCCTTGGACTGAACGACGTTAGCATCAATATGGCTGCTGGTCAGGTCCACGTCATAATGGGCCTTTCGGGATCCGGGAAATCCACCTTGATACGGCACATCAACCGGCTGGTTGAGCCGACGGCTGGCCAGATCATCGTTGGCGGCCAGGACGTTCTCAAATTGGATGAGCATGCTTTGCGGGCCTTTCGTCGCAACACCACGGCGATGGTGTTTCAAAAATTTGCTTTGCTTCCGCATCGCAACGTTCTGGAGAACACCCTGTACGGCCTGGAGATCCAAGGCGGCGATCGCTATAGGCATCGTGAAAAGGCGATGCGCTGGATTTCACGCGTTGGGTTGAACGGATTTGAAGACCGGTATCCGAACCAGCTTTCGGGCGGCATGCAGCAACGTGTCGGGTTGGCTCGGGCTTTGGCAAGCGACTCGCCAATCCTGCTGATGGACGAGGCGTTTTCTGCCCTCGATCCCCTCATTCGGTCAGACATGCAGGAGATGCTGCGGAATATTCAGCAGGAGGTGAAAAAAACGATCGTGTTCATCACGCACGATCTTGATGAGGCGTTGAGACTGGGAGACCAGATTGCCATCCTTCGCAACGGCGAGGTGGTTCAACAAGGTTCGAGCCAGGACATCGTTCTTCGGCCGGCAGATGACTACGTGGCCTCGTTTGTAAAGGACGTCAACAGAGGACGTATAATACGAGTTGACGCGATTATGACGCCGTCAAATCCGGCGAGCGCTTTGCCGAAATCTCTTCTCTCAGCTGACACCACCCTGAATGCGGCTGCAAAGCTGATGTGCCAGCATGGCGGGCACGAGAGCGTCGTCGTCGACGGACACGGCAAACCGTTGGGTCGAGTGACAAAGGACCAGATCATGGCGGCCATGATTGGATACGGCGGACTGTGGGGTAGCGAAAACGGTGGGGGCACCATTTCATTTCGACCGGTGTTGTACTCTGCCAATCAGCCGGCGAATCCAGGGAACCGCGCAGAACGATAGGCTATGTCGCTCGGGATCGTTCCGCCTTGGCACGATTTCCGCAATCATCATCATAGAGGTTATCAAGAGGCACCGATGCTGAAGCTAGATCAGTCGTTTCGTTTTGAAGGCCAGGACGTTGCGTGGGGCCGGATCGGGGAGGGCGCTCCCTTGGTGATGCTTCATGGAACGCCGTTTTCGTCACAAGTATGGCGCCGCATAGCGCCTCTCATAGCTTCACGCCGGACGGTCTATTTCTTCGATCTCCTCGGATATGGTCAATCCGCAAAGGCGGATGGTCAGGATGTGTCGCTAGGCGTGCAGAACAAACTTTTTGCCTCACTGTTGAAGGAGTGGGGCGTGAAGGAGCCTGACGTCCTTTGTCATGATTTTGGCGGCTCGACTGCACTTCGCACCCACTATCTTAACGATGTGCGGTATCGTAGCCTGTTGTTGGTCGACCCTGTGGCGGTCGCCCCTTGGGGCTCCGCCTTGGTGCAGCATGCGCGAAAGCATGAAGCCGCGTTTGCCGGCGCCCCCGATTACATTCACGAATCGATCTTGCGAGCGTACCTGCAAGGCGCGGCGTTCCAGACCCTTCGCAGCGAAGCTCTGGACCTCTATATGCAGCCTTGGCTTGGGCCCGTAGGCAAGCCGGCCTTCTATCGACAGATCGCCCAAATGGATCAAAAATTCACCGACGAAGTCGAAAAGCTTTATAGGCCGATGAATTTTCCCGTTCGAATTCTATGGGGTCGTGAAGACGAGTGGATCCCAATCGCGCAAGGACAGAAATTGTCCGAGAAGCTCACCAACGGGGTGATGACGGCCGTGCCTCAAGCAGGTCATCTCGTCCAGGAAGATGCGCCTGAAATGATCGTCGCGGCACTTTTCGATACGCTGCAGTAGTTCTCCGACCTAACCGGTGATGACGAGAGATGGCCAGAAAGTTTGCGTTTCTGCTGACGCGCCATTTTACGCTTTCGCCGTTTGCGCTTTTCGTCGACACGCTGCGGCTTGCGGGCGACGAGGATGATCGGAGTCGAAGAGTAGAGTTCGACTGGCAAGTGGTTGGCGAGCGTGGTTTGCCTATCCGCGCAAGTTGCGGCATCGAAGTGATGCCGACGAGAGAACTCCAGCACCCGGAGGAATACGACGATATCGTTGTCGTTGGCGGGCTTCTGAACACGGGCGATACTCTTGGAAGCCAGAAGGAAGCCTTCCTGCTAAAGGCCGCATCGCGCGGAGTTCGATTGACGGCGCTCTGCACAGCCAGTTTCGTACTCGCTCGATATGGATTGCTGGACGGCTACAACGTGTCCGTGAGCTGGCTCCACGTCAAAGATTTCCGTACCATGTTCCCGCAAGTCTTGGCACATGCGGATAGCCTGTTCTCCGTCGACAGAAGCCGCGCAACCTGCGCTGGCGGTGTCGGAGCGGCCGACCTGGCTGGTCATTTTGTGGCAGAGTCCATTGGTAAGAAAGCTAGCGAGAAAGCTGCCAAGATCCTTATTCTTGATCGGGTCAGGACGACCCGCGACGTCCAGCCCGTGGGAGATCTTTTCCCAAACGCCGAAAGTAGACAACTGAGGCGTGCCCTCCTTCTCATGGAGAGCAACGTCCAAGAAACGTTGGCTGTCAGCGACATTGCAAGATCGCTCAGCGTTTCGAGACGACAGCTTGAACGGTTGTTTTTTGCTGAAATCGGTAGGAGCCCACTGTCGGCATATCTCGCGATACGCGTGCACTACGCAAAGACGCTCCTCGAGGTTAGCGACCTAAACATGGGCGAGATTGGATTCCGCTGTGGCTTCAGCAATGCGGGACACTTCAGCCGCGCCTTCAAGCGCCAAACTGGCCTTACTCCCACCGACTTCAAGCAGTCCCGAGGCACGTCAGCCGTCCCATCTAGGTCGTGAGATGTTGGGGTTGCGGCCCCAAACGAATGGACGGCTGTGAACAAGTAAATGGTGCCGCTTGCGTGACTCGAACACGCGACCCCCGCATTACGAATGCGGTGCTCTACCAACTGAGCTAAAGCGGCCCGGGAAGCCAACGCCTCCAAGATGCGGCGGTGATAGACGCAACCGGGCGCGAATTCAAGATGCGACTTGGCAATTCCTGCGGCGGCGTCATGGCACCCTCGAAAGCCGGCCGCCGCCTTGTCCGCCAATCAATCGCCAAGGGATGCGGCGCACGGTACGTGCGCTCTCCGCGCGTGAAAATCGGTGAAACATGCTGATTTTGTTGCCGGAACAGCGCCGGAATGGACTTTGCATACCTCTGCGAGGCAGAATGCGCCGCTCGCCCGTTGATTGATTGGTCGCCTGCGGCTAACGATCACGGCAAGGTAGGCAAAGACAGAGGGACCCGCTTGGACGCGATCGAAAAAGCGATCCGGAACGCCTTGGAGAAAGGCAATGCCGAGGACCGCGCGTTCCGCGAGAGGGTCTATCGCTCGGCTTTTGCCGCGCTTGATCGCGCGCTCCAGGCCAATCCCGGTGTGACCGTTGAGGTCGCCATCAAGCGCCGCAAGGCAATCCAGGCGAAAATCACCGAAATCGAATCCGAGTTCCTGCCGGCGGTGCCGGATGTCGGCCCGCAGGGCGATGCACCGGCGGTCGAACTCGGAGCGGACTCGGCGCCCGCGGTCGAAACCGGCCGACAGGCATCGTCCCCCGATGTCGTCGTCGACGGCCCCGTGCAATCCGCTGCCGATGCGCCGCGCTCGCGCGTCCTGCCCGTCGTTCCCGACATCATGCCGGACGCCACGCTTCCCGATGCTCCGGCCATCGACATGTCGGTTCCGGCCTCGGCCGGCGCGACCACGGAAGTGGCGCCCGACCGCGATGAACGACGCATAAGAGGGCGTCGCCTGCCGCTGACCGCCATCTTCCTGACCGTGACACTGCTGGCAGCAGTTGGCATCGGCCTGTTCTTCGCCGTGCAGACCGGCGTCTTCAAGACGTCGGCGCAGCTCGATACCGCCCCGCCTGAAGCGCCGCCGACCGTCGAGGACGACGATTTCACACCGGCCGACGGCGGTCCGGCAAAGCCCGGCGCCGCCGACCAGTCGCGCGACTGGATCAATGTGTTTTCGCCGGCCGATGCATCGCATGTCAGCGCGCCGTCGGACGCCAGGGCCGAGGTGATGAAGGACGATACCGGTTCGTTCCTGCGCATCCGTTCCGGCGCGTCCGGTTCGGCGATCAGCTTCGACGTCGGACAAGGCGTGCTGGAGAAACTGGCCGGCAAACATGCCGTGTTCGACATCATTGCCCGTTCCGAGGAAGGCAAGGAGACGCAGATTTCCGTCGACTGCAATTTCGGCGAACTCGGCGACTGCGGCCGCAAGCGCTACGCAGTCGGCCAGCAGCAGAACGAATATCTGTTCGACGTGCAGTTTCCCGACAAGCATCCGGGCTCGGCCGGCACCATTGCCATCAATTCCGACTTCGACAAGCAGGGCAAGGCCGCCGACATCTACGAAATCCGCGTTTCGATCGAGCCATAGCGAACCCTGCACGCGCGAAATTAGCGGTCGAGCAGCGCCTGCAGCGTTTCGATGCGGTCGGCCTCGTTGGCCGGCTTGTCCCAGCGCAATCGCGAAATGCGGGGAAAGCGCATGGCGACGCCGGATTTGTGCCGGGTCGAGCGGTTCAGTCCTTCGAAGGCGACTTCCAGCACCAGGCCATTGTCGCGGTCGGCGCGCACCGAGCGCACCGGGCCGAAACGCTCGACCGTGTTGTCGCGGACATATTTGTCGATCTGCTTCAGCTCCTCGTCGGTGAAGCCGAAATAGGCCTTGCCGACCGGCACCAGCTCCTCCTCGCCTTCGGCACCGGACCAGACACCGAACGTATAGTCGGAGTAGAAGCTCGAGCGCTTGCCGTGGCCGCGCTGCGCATACATCAGCACCGCGTCCACTGTGTGCGGATCGCGTTTCCACTTGAACCACGGACCTTTCGGCCGGCCGGCGACATAGGCTGAGTCCCAGCGCTTCAGCATGACGCCTTCGATGATCGGATGCGGCGGCGCCCGGCGCAGTTCCTCCAGCGTTTGCCAGTCCGTGAAGTCGACGAATGGCGACAGATCGAAACGGCTCGGGTCGAGTGTCGCGACAAAGCTTTCCAGCCGGCCGCGCCGTTCGCGAAACGGCAGCGCGCGCAAATCCTCGCCGCCGACCTGGAGCAGATCGTAGCAGCGCATGAAGGCCGGGTATTGCTGCTGCATCTTCGGTGCCACCGTCTTGCGATTCAGCCGTTGCTGCAGATCGGAGAAGGTTCCCGTCGCCTCCCGGGGATCGCCGACCAGCAGTTCGCCGTCCAGCGTTGCGGAAAAATGCATGGCCTCGGCGAGGTCCGGAAAGGCGCCCGAAACATCGTCGCCGGTGCGCGAATAGAGCCGGCGGATGCCGCCTTCGGCCACCGCCTGGACGCGGATGCCGTCCCATTTCCACTCGGCGGCATAATCGGCCGGATCGAGCTTTTCGAGATCGCCGTCGCCGACGGGATTCGACAGCATCACCGGGCGAAACAACGCCATCGCGGTGTTCCTCGGCTTTTCGGCCTTGCCTTCCAGCCATGCGAACAGTGCCGTGTAAGGCGGCGTCAGCCCGTGCCAAAGCTCCTCGATCTCCGCGACCTCGACCTTGCCGAAATCCGCCAGCGCCTGTTTGGCCAACCGCGCCGACACGCCGATGCGCAGACCGCCGGTGACCAGCTTGATGATGGCAAAGCGCGCCGAGATGCCGGCGCTGTCGAGCAGCCCTGCCAGCACCTTCGGTCCGTCGGAGCGGCTTGCCGCCTGCAGTTTGGCCACGACCTCGCCAAGCGTCGGCTCGCGGTTCGGGATATTTCCGGGCGTCTGCGGCCAGACCAGCGACACCGTTTCGGCCAAATCGCCGACATAGTCGTAGGAATAGCCGAACAGCACCGGATCCATGCGCTCCGTGACCAGCATGCGCAGCATCGCCGGCTTGACCGCGGCGATGTGGAGATCACCGGTGATGGCTGCCAGCGCCAGCCCGCGATCGGGATCCTCGACGCTGCGGAAATAGTCGGTCAGCAAGGTCAGCTTGCCGTTGCGCGACGGCGTCAGCACCAGACGGTCGAGAAGTTCGGCGAAGCGGTTCATGGCTTCAATCGCCCTCGTCCTCGTAGCCCACCAGGTGCAGCGGCCGCGCCGCGATGCCTTTGAGCTCGCACCAGCGGACCAGCGCCTCCTCGCGGCCATGCGTCACCCAGACCTCTTCGGCTCCGGTCTCCTTGATGGTGGCGGTCAGCTCATCCCAGTCGGCATGGTCCGAGATGATCAGCGGCAGTTCGACGCCGCCCTGCTTGGCGCGCTGGCGGATGCGCATCCAGCCTGACGCAAAGCACGAGATCGGATCGGGAAACCGCCGCGCCCAGCGATCCGCGAAGGCCGAAGGCGGGCCGACGACGATGGCGCCGGCAAAATCATCCTTGCCGCCGCTTTCGACGGTCGCCGGTTCGAGGGTGCCGAGATCGACGCCTTGGCTCTGATAATATTCGCTGAGCTTGGCCAGCGCGCCATGGATGTAGAGCGGCCTGTCGTAGCCGGCGTCGCGCAACAGCCGCATCACCCGTTGCGCCTTGCCCAGCGCATAGGCGCCGACCAGATGCGAGCGTTCAGGGAACTGCGCGGCCGATTTCAGCAGGCGGGCGATTTCTTCGGTGTCTGGGGGATGGCGAAACACCGGCAGGCCGAACGTCGCTTCGGTGATGAACACATCGCACGGGATCGGCTCGAATGGCGCGCAGGTCGCGTCCCTCTGCCGCTTGTAGTCGCCGGAAGCGACGATGCGCGTGCCCTGATGCTCGACCGCTATCTGCGCCGAGCCCAGCACATGGCCGGCCGGATGGAAGCTGACGCTGACGCCATCGAGGGCAATCGTCTCACCCAGTTGTGCCGCTTGCGTCGTGCCAGCGAAATCCTCGCCGTAGCGCAGCCCCATAATGTCGAGCGTCTGCTGCGTCGCCAGCACCGAGCGGTGGCCGGAACGCGCGTGGTCGGAATGGCCATGCGTGATCAGTGCCCTGTTGACCGGCCGCACCGGGTCGATGAAGAAATCGCCCGGGGGGCAATAGAGGCCCTCGGGCCGGGGATGAAGCAGAACACTGGTGCGCATGGTCTCCAAGATAGGATATAATTCCGCGGCGGGAAGCCTGTTGTAAGTCACTGCTGACTCCCGCATAGAGCACCGCCGGCTCGATCCGCCGGCAGGACCCATCGCCATGAAACCGCTTCAGGCCTCGTCAGGCGACTTGAACGCCGATCGCCGCGCCGACTATGCCGAGATGCTGCACGCTGATGGCGATCATGCGGCGGCGGCGGAATTGCTGCTCGGTGCGCTGGAAATAACGCCGCAATGGGCGATGGGCTGGTTTCGCCTCGGCGAGATGCAGCAGGCGGCGGGCGCGGCGGATCTGGCCGCACAGGCGTGGACGATGTCGTTGCAACTCGATCCATCGGATCGTCAAGGCGCTGCACTGAACCTGCAATTGATCGGCAAGGCGCCGGCGGTCGATGCGCTCCCCAGCGCCTTCGTCGAGACCTTGTTCGACCATTATGCCGAGAGCTTCGACGAGTCCCTGGTCGGCAGGCTGGGTTACCGCCTGCCTGGGATGCTCGACCAGGCCATTCGAGCGGCAAGGCCGGGCCGCTTCGCGCTGGCGCTCGATCTCGGCTGCGGCACAGGCCTGATGGGGCAGAGGCTGCGGCCGATCGTCGACCGGCTGGAGGGGTATGACATTTCGGCCAAAATGCTGAGAAAGGCGCGGGCCAAGGGCGTCTACGATTTCCTCGACAAGGCCGATCTGCGGGATTTTCCCTATGCCGGTCCGAAAGCCGATCTGGTGACGGTGGCCGATGTTTTCATCTATGTCGGTGCGCTGGGCGGCGTGGTGAAGACGATTGCCGGCCTGCTGGCCACGGATGGCCTGTTCGCGTTTTCCGTCGAGACGCTGGCTGGCGATGGCGATTTCGCGCTGCTGCCGTCACGCCGCTATGCGCATGCGCAACGCTATGTGCTCGACGTGCTGGCCGCCAACGGGCTTTCGGTCCTGTCACTGGAACCAACCGCGATCCGGCAGGATCGCGGGGAACACGTCAACGGGTTGGTCGTCGTGGCCAGGGCTCCGAACTCAGCTGAACAAAAGACCTGACGACAGCCGGTCGGCGGTGTCGGCAGCTTTTCGTCGGGTGCGATAGGAATTTTTTCTTGACACCCTGCCCTCAGCTATGGTACATTTTCGCCCATGGTGCTGATTTGCGCCAGTGACCCGCCGCACAGGCGGGTTTTTTGTTTGATGCTCCGTCAGCCGCGCGCCTGCGGAGGGGCAGTCTCGCCGCCTCGCAAACATTCCTGCTGTGAAAAAGTCCGATTTGCATGCGCGACTGATATTTGCGATCTGCTCGCGTCAGGGCGGGATATCAGGAGGAGCATAGCCGATGCGCTGGAACATGATGATCTTGGCCTCTTGCCTGCTGACCGCCGGCTGTGTCGGTGGCACTTCGATGTCGGAACAGCAGGATGCGAACATCCAGTCGTCCCTGCAATATGACAGCGTGCCGTGCGACCAGTTGCTGGCGCAGCGCAATGGCTTGGCGCAGCAATACAACCTGCCGATCAAGGCCAAGCCGACCTTCTCCAATCCGGCGATGGGCTTCGGCCCGTTCACGCCGGACATGCGCTCGAAGGCCAAGCGCGATACCGACAAGGCGAGCGGTGAGATCGATGCCATGAACCGGTCGATCGATCGACGCGACTGCGGCCAGCCAAACAAGCAGAAGAAGCTCGCTCTGCCCGGCTAGCTAATACCCCGCCTTGCGGTCCACCAGATTGTCGAGCTTTTCGCCGCGTTCGAAGGCGTCCATCTGGCGCAGCATGATCGGCGCCAGATGCACCGGATCGGAGGTCGCCGCCGCGTGTGGCGTCACGAACACTTTCGGATGCCCCCACAGCGGACTGGTCTTCGGCAGCGGTTCGACCTCGAACACGTCGAGGCTTGCCTCCTTCAACGTGCCGTCATCCAGCGCCCGCAAAATGTCGGCATCCTTCTGCAGGCGCCCGCGCCCGGCATTGATCAGCACCGAGCCGCCGAGGCCGTTGCGTTTCCGCAGCTCCTTCAGCACGCCGTAGTTGATGATGCCCTTGGTCTCTGGCGTCAGCGGCAGAAGCACCACCAGGATGTCGGTTGCCTTGAGGAAGGGGATCAATCCAGCTTCGCCGGAATAGGTCGCGACGCCTTGCATGGCCTTGTCGCTGCGCGACCAGCCATTGACGGCAAAGCCGAGCGAGAGCAGCACCGAGGCCGCGGCGCGGCCGAGACTGCCGAGGCCCATGATGCCGACCGAAATGTCACCGGCAGGCCTCTGCTGCGGCTCATGCCAGATCTTCTTCGACTGCTGCGACCGGTAGAGCAGGCCCTGGCGGTGATGGTCGAGCACCCGCCAGACGACATATTCCGTCATGTACTGGGTGAGGTTGTCGGCAACGATTTTGACGATCGGCACGTCGGGCAGGCCGGGATCGGCGAAGATATGGTCGACGCCGGCGCCGATCGAGAAGATGGCGCGCAGATTGGGCAGCGACGCCAGGATGTTCGGCTTCTGCTTCCATACAACGGCATAGGTGATCGAGGGGTCGCTGGCGCCGTCCGGCTCCAGCACCACCTCGCGTTCGGCCGACAGCAGGTCGCGCCAGCGCTGCGGATGAAAGCCGGTGACGGCAAGCAGGATGCGGCCTTTTTCCATTGCGGTCCTTTAGTCCCTCTTTACGCAAATCACTCGCTGACGATGCCGACCGGTGCCGTCTCGATCTTGAAGGCGGCCGAGATCAGCGCCCGAGTATAGTCGGTTTGCGGATTTTCAAAAATCTGCTGGGAAGGGCCGGCTTCGACGATCCTGCCATTGCGCATGACGATGACGTCGTTGGCGAGCGCGCGGATGACTTTCAAATCATGGCTGATGAAGAGATAGGCGAGGTCGTGCTTGGCTTGCAGGCTGCGCAGCAGGTCGACGACCTGCGCCTGCACGCTCATGTCGAGTGCCGATGTCGGCTCGTCCAGCATGACGAAGCGCGGGTTGAGCACCATGGCGCGTGCGATGGCAACGCGCTGGCGCTGGCCACCGGAAAACTCGTGCGGGTAGCGGTTGCGGGTCGCCGGATCGAGCCCAACCTCCTTCAGCACGGCGGCCACCTTGTCGTCGCGCTCGTCGGGCGACAGCTTCGGCTCGTGGATCTTGAGGCCTTCCTCGATGATCTCGGCGATCGACATGCGCGGGCTGAGCGAGCCGAACGGATCCTGGAAGACGATCTGCAATTCGCGCCTGAGCGGCCGCATTGCATTGAAGGACAGCTGGTTGATGTCGCGACCGTTGAACTGGATCGTGCCGGTCGACGAGATCATGCGCGCCAGCGCCAAGCCGAGCGTCGTCTTGCCGGAGCCGGATTCGCCGACCACGCCGAGCGTCTGGCCGGCGCGCACGGTGACATCGATGCCGTCCACTGCCTTCACATTGTCGACGGTGCGGCGGAAGAAGCCCTGCTTGATCGGGAACCAGACCTTTATGTCCTTGCCGGTCATGACCGGCTTGGCGTCGGCATTGGCGGCCGGCGGCTTGCCCTTCGGCTCGGCCGCCAGCAGATGCCTTGTGTAGGCATGCTGCGGATTGGCGAAGATCTCCTTGGTCGGGCCGGTCTCGACGATCTTGCCCTTGGTCATCACGCAGACGCGGTCGGCAATCTTGCGCACGATGCCGAGATCATGGGTGATGAACAGCATCGACATGCCCTTGCGGCTCTTCAAGCCGGCCAGCAGTTCGAGGATCTGCGCCTGAACGGTGACGTCGAGCGCCGTCGTCGGCTCGTCGGCGATCAGAAGTTCGGGCTCGTTGGCCAGCGCCATGGCGATCATCACGCGCTGGCGCTGGCCCCCGGACAACTGGTGTGGATAGGCATCGAGGCGCTTGTGCGGATCGCGGATGCCAACCTCGTTGAGCAGGGCCAGCGTGCGCTCCTTGGCGGGGCGGTCGGCCATGCCTTGGTGCAGCTTCAGGATCTCGACGATTTGATGCTCGATCGTGTGCAGCGGATTGAGCGAGGTCATCGGCTCCTGGAAGATCATGGTGATCTTGTTGCCGCGCACCTGCCGCAACTGCTTCTCGCCCATCGCCAGCAGGTCGTTGCCCTGGAACACGATCTTTCCCGAGGGGTGGCTGGCGCTTGGATAGGGCAAAAGCTTCAGCACCGAAAGCGCCGAGACCGATTTGCCGGAGCCGGATTCGCCGACCAGCGCCACCGTCTCGCCCTTGGCGATGTCGAACGAGATGTGGTCGACAGCCGTCGACTGGCCGCCGCCCTGGCTGAAGGCGACGCTGAGGTCCTGTACGCTGAGCAAGGGGGCTTCGCTCATCTGAACGTCTTGCGCGGATCGAAGGCGTCGCGCGTCGCCTCGCCGACGAAGACCAGCAGGGACAGCATCAGCGAGATGACGACGAAGCCGGAAATGCCGAGCCACGGCGCATTGAGGTTGCGCTGCGCCTGCTTGAGCAATTCGCCGAGCGAGGCGGAGCCGGGCGGCAGGCCAAAGCCGAGATAGTCGAGCGAGGTCAGCGTCGAGATCGAGCCTGAGAGCAGGAAGGGCATGAAGGTCAGTGTCGCCACCATGGCGTTGGGCAGCAGGTGCCGGAACATGATGGTGCGGTTGGGCACGCCGAGCGCCCGGGCCGCGTTGACATATTCGAAATTGCGGGCGCGCAGGAACTCGGCCCGCACCACGCCGACCAGCGCCACCCAGGAAAACAGCAGCATCAGGCCGAGCAGGATGAAGAAGCCCGGCGGCAGGATGGCGGCGACGATGAGCAGGAGATAGAGCACCGGGATGGCGGACCAGATCTCGATGAAACGCTGGAACAAGAGATCCGTCCAGCCGCCGAAATAGCCTTGCACGGCGCCGGCCGCGACGCCGATCAAGGCGGAGCCGGCGGTCAGGATCAGGCCGAACAGCACCGAAATGCGGAAGCCGTAGATGACGCGCGCCAGCACGTCGCGCGCCTGGTCGTCGGTGCCGAGCCAATTCCAGTTGCCGACGATGCAGGCGGGGTCGGCAGCACCCTGCGGATACTGATTGCAGCGTGTCGTGGCGTCATACTGCCACGACGGCCTGGCCGGTGCTGCTTCGGGGATAGCGTTGTTGACCGTCTGATAGGAGTAGCGCACCGGCGGCCAGATCATCCAGCCATTGGCGTTGATCTCGTCCTGGATGACCGGATCGCGATAATCGGTGACGGCATAGAAGCCGCCGAATTTTTCCTCGGGGTAGGCGACCAGCACCGGAAACAGGATTTCGCCCTTGTAGGAAGCGATGATCGGCTTGTCGTTGGCGATGAACTCGGAAAACAGCGACACCACGAACAGGACGAGGAAGATCCACAGCGACCAGTAGCCGCGGCGGTTGGCTTTGAAGTTCTGCAGGCGGCGCTTGTTAAGCGGCGACAGAAACGGCCGCTTGATCCGCGCGGGTGCCGCGTCGACGGGGACTGTAGCCTGCGACATCAGACGTCTCTCCGCTCGAAATCGATGCGCGGATCGACCCAGGTGTAGAGCAGGTCGGACAAGAGCCCGACGAACAGCCCCAGCAGCGAGAAGATGTAGAGATTGGCGAACACCACCGGATAGTCACGCTCGACCACCGACCGGAAGCCGAGCAGGCCGAGGCCATCGAGGGAGAAGATGTTCTCGATCAGCAGCGAGCCGGTGAAGAAGGCCGAGATGAAGGCGCCGGGAAAACCGGCGATGACGATCAGCATGGCGTTGCGGAAGACGTGGCCGTAGAGCACCTGCCGTTCCGACAGGCCCTTGGCCCGCGCCGTCACCACATACTGTTTGCGGATTTCTTCGAGGAACGAGTTCTTGGTCAGCAGCGTCGTGGTGGCGAAGGCCGACAGCACCAGCGCGGTCAGCGGCAATGTCATGTGCCAGAAATAGTCGACGATCTTTCCCCACCACGACAATTGATCCCAATTGTCCGAGGTGAGGCCGCGCAACGGAAACCAGTCCCAGAAAGACCCGCCGGCAAACAGCACCATCAGCATGATGCCGAACAGGAAGCCCGGAATGGCATAGCCGACGATGACGACGCCGCTGGTCCAGACGTCGAAGGGAGTGCCGTCCTTGACAGCCTTGCGGATGCCGAGCGGGATCGAGATCAAATAGGACAACAGCGTGATCCACAGCCCGATCGAGATCGACACCGGCATTTTTTCCAGGATCAGGTCGAGCACCGAAATGTCGCGGAAATAGCTGTCGCCGAAATCGAAGCGGGCATAGTTCCACAGCATCATGCCGAAGCGCTCGAGCGGCGGCTTGTCGAAGCCGAACTGCTTTTCCAGCTTCTTGATGAATTCCGGATCGAGCCCCTGCGCACCGCGATATTTCGAGCTGACGTCACCGGCGGCATCGAAATTGCCGCCGGCACCCGCGTCGCCGCCACCACCGCCGAGGCGGTCGCTGCCGCCCTGATTGGTCAGCCGGGCGATGACCTGTTCGACCGGACCGCCGGGGGCGAACTGGATGACGGCGAAGGATATCGCCATGATGCCGAACAGCGTCGGGATCATCAACAGGATGCGGCGCAGGATATAGGCGCCCATCAGGCCTTCTGCCCTCGTTGAGCGAACATCTCAGCCTTTGCCAATTCTTGCCGCCTTGCCCTTATCGAACCACCACAGCGTCTCGACCGGAAAGCCGAAATCGGGCTTCTGTTCGACAAAGCCGAACATGTCCCAATAGGCGACGCGGTGATTCGCCAGATAGTATGTTGGAATCCAGTCCAGCCGCGCGCGCAAGACCCGGTCGAGCGCTCTGAGCGCCGTGACGAGTTCTATACGGTCTTTCGCCTTGGCTGCTGCCGCGATCAGGGCGTCGATGGCCTTGCTTTCGGTGCCCGGATAGTTGCGTTGCCCCGGGATTTTCGCCATGCGGGAATCATAGAGCATCTGCAGGCTGTCGTCAGTCGGCGTCGCCCCGATCGACCAATGCAGCAAGGCAAGATCGAAGTCGTAATTGCTGTGCCGCTGCTCATACTGCGCCGAATCGATTTGCCGGATCGATGCGTCGATCCCGATCGCCTTCATATTCTCCGACCACGGGGTGTAGATACGAACGATGCCATCGTCCTCCGCCAGCATTTCGACCCGCAGCCGCTCACCCTTGTCATTGACGACGAAACTGCCGTCGCGCTTCCAGCCGGCTTGCGCAAGCAGTCTCGAAGCCTCGCCCAGCAGCTTGCGGTCATGGCCCGAACCGTCGGACAGGGGCTGTGTTACCGCTTCACCGAAAACCTCTGGCGGCAACTCGGCCCGGAATGGCTCCAGCAGGGCCAATTCGTCAGGCGAGGGCAGGCCTTCGGCCTTGTAATCCGATCGTTCGAAGTTCGATTGAGAACGCTCGTAGGAGCCGTAAAACAAGGCCCGCTTCATCCATTCGAAATCGAAGCATCTGGCGATCGCCCGCCGCACCCGCTCATCGCGGAATTGCGGACGACGCTGGTTCAGCGCGACGCTCTGCATGTCCGGCGTCTTCTCGCCGGGAAATTCCCGTTTGAGGACCTTGCCGTCCTTCAGCGCCGGAAAGTCGTATCCGGTCGCCCATACCCGTGAGGTGAATTCCTCGCGAAAATGCGTGTCGCCTTTCTTGAAGGCCTCGAATGCCGCCTGCCGGTCAAGATAGAAGTCGATGCGGATGCGGTCGAAATTGTAGAGGCCGCGGTTCACCGGGAGATCGCGGCCCCAATAATCGGCGACGCGGTCATATTCGACCGTCTGTCCGGCCGCCACGCGTCCAATCTTGTAGGGTCCCGAGCCAAGCGGCGGCGTCATGGTCGAAGCATCGAAATCATTGGCCGTGTAAAAGGCCTTGGAGACGATAGGCATCCCCACGATCGCAAGGACGTTTTGCGCCGACTGCTTGCCGTTGAGGGTGAGATCGACGGTGGTGGGATCGACCGCAACCACGTCGGTCATGTACCGCAACGCCTGGGAAAGGTTCGGATGGCCCTTGTCCTTATAGAGCTTCAGCGAAAAGACAACGTCTTGCGCGGTCAGCGGCGAGCCGTCGTGGAAACGCGCTTGCGGTCGCAGCACGAAGCGGAAACCGTTGCGGTCTGGCGACAGGGTAATGGTTTCGGCAAGCAGGCCATAGACTGCATCTGGCTCATCGAGCGCGCTTGTCATCAGCGAATCGAAACAGAGTTCGGCGCGCGGCGGCGCCTCCCCCTTCAACACCAGGAAATTCAACGTGTTGAAGGTCAGGAAGCTCTGATTGAGGGTTGCGTTCGGCGGCGCGAAATTCATCTGGCCGCCCTTGGGCGCGTCCGGATTTACGTAGTCGAAATGCGCGAAATCGGGCTTGTATTTGAGGTCGCCGAAGGCCGACAGGCCATGCAGCTTGATGCCGGTCGCAATGTCGGCGAAGGCCCGGCCGGGCAACAGGGCAGCGGCTGCCGCGGCACTGCCCAGGGCGAGAAAGTCGCGGCGGGG
>NZ_RZQP01000068.1:0-27124 GCF_003998165.1 Mesorhizobium sp. M7A.F.Ca.US.007.01.2.1
AACCTGGAATCAGGCTTTGCGCCGCTGAGGCGAGCCGACCGCAACATTCCGGCGCATGTCTTCGAATTGTTCCCTGTGCTGAAGCAGATGCTCGGCCGTCGCGGCGGCGATCTTTCCGGCGGCCAGCAGCAACAGCTCGCCATCGGGCGGGCGCTGGTGATGCGGCCGAAACTGCTCGTGCTCGATGAACCGACCGAGGGCATACAGCCGTCGATCATTAAGGACATCGGCCGCGCCATCCGCTATCTGCGCGACCAGGCGGGCATCGCCGTGCTTTTGGTCGAACAATATCTCGATTTCTGCCGCGAGCTCGCCGACGAGGTCAACATCATGGACCGGGGCGTGATCGTCCATACCGGCCCGGCTGAAGATTTAGACCGGGCTGATGTGCGGAAGTTCCTTACCGTCTAGAATTGGCGGTGAACTTCAGTTGGCGATCCGAAGTTCTTGCCAAGTCCAATATTTCTCCATCCGATCACCTGCGTCTCTGGCGCGCTCAATATCGCGTGCTAGTCTTTTCCATGGCTTTGTGAGTCGGCCGCTTCCGTATCAGTCTGGTTATCGCAGATCGAGGACCACGGCCAATGCCGGGCAAGTTTCACGCAAGCAAGGCTGCCTAGCTTCCCTCCTGCGATCTCTGTCGTTCAAACGCGTTTGGGCACACAGGCTAAAGGACAGCCATGGAACGTTACGTCGAGGATTACCAGAAGCGGCGGCTTACCGAACGCGTCGACATCATCGCTGCCATCAATATCTTGAGATCACAGGGCTGCGATTACGACGATCTGATCGAGGAGATCACCAAGGTCTTCTATGTCGATCTCGATACCTTCAATGAGATTGTCATGGCGGCCTAGGAGCCGCATTCGTCTCCCCACGATCAGAGGCCGGTGTTGCGCGATTAGCTTGCGCGCCTGAACGGAGACGCGGTGACGCGGTTACGGCCTCCGCGCTTGGCGTCGTAGAGCGCCTTGTCGGCGGCGTTGAGCACCTTGTCGAAGCCGAGGCCTTCCTTGGTGCCGAAGGCAAATCCGGCACTGACGGTGCATATCAGCGAGCCTGTCTCGGTTTCGATGCGGTGCGCGGCGAAAGCTGCCCGTATGGCCTCGGCGGTGGCCTCCACCGTTTCGGGCAAGGTCCGCTTCAGCACCAGCGCGAACTCCTCGCCGCCCATGCGCGCGGCGACGTCGGCCGGGCGGCGATTGCTGGCGAGTTCCCGTGCAAACACCCTCAGCACTTCATCACCGGCGGCGTGGCCGAATTCGTCGTTGATGGCCTTGAAGTTGTCGAGATCGAAGACGACCACCGCCGTGAAGGCGCCGACCGGCGCATCGCCGTGCAGGTCGAACAGGGCGCGGCGGTTGAGCAGGCCGGTCAGCGGGTCGGTCAGGGCATTGTGGCGGTGATGCCGGGCCAAGCGTCCCTGATTCAGGGCCAGGGAAAGCGCTCCAATCCCGGTCATGCTGGCGATGACGATGATGAGGCTCAGTTCCTCGGCCCAGTTGCTTGGCGCATGTCCAAGGACCAGCTTTCCATCCAAGGCTAAAACCATGGCGCAGAGAGCGAAGGATGCGGCCGTGGCAGAATAGAGCGCGGTGATACCGATCGTCAGGGCAGGGGCTTCGTCGCGGCCCTTCCAGTATTCGACCGCCGTTGCGAACAGAAGCAAGGCGGCGAAGGCATTTTCGAACATGAAGCCCAGCCCGTCATAGCCTAGAGCCATGGGAGGCAACGTCACGGCCAGCGAAATGGCGCTGCCAAGTACAGTTCGGGGCACTGGCGAGCCGCCGGTTCTGAACTGGTAGGCCGCGCCCAGCATTGTCGAGAAACCGAGCAGGAGGAAAGCCAGCGTGGCGATGCCCAGCAGGCGCCCGGGCATGTCGATATAGGCGTCATAGACAAAAATATCGCCGACCACGAACACCAGGCTGATCGCCCATGTCAGCAGGAATTTCTCCGAGCGAGCGGTCAGCCACATGCCGAACAATGTCAGGCTCAGGCAGGCCGCGGAAAAACCGACAGCCAGGAGAAGTGAAGTGTAGTCGAGCGACATGCCCCTCGTCCTTGCCCGTGGCGGCCCAGATCTGCGACTGGTCTGGCTGGATTCATGCAGCAAGGAGGTATCGATAAGGTTACGACGGTGGCGAAGATGCCATGATTCCGCTGCGTCAGGGCACCGGTTGACCCTGGTCCACTCGCTTCATCAGTGCCATGGCGCCGAACGGCGCGCGCACCTTGCCCTCGGTGATGAAGTAAACGAACACGTCGCGCGGCTTGACCGGCGCATCGGCGGCGGGGTCGGCGCGCCGCAGGTCGGCCGGCTGCTTGCCTTGCGCCCAGGTCTTTACCCGCGCGGCCCATTCATCGAGGCCTTTCGGCGTATAGCAGTCGGGATTGTCATCGCTGCCGGTCTGCAGTCGGGCGTAGACGAAATCGGCGGTGATGTCGGCGATATCAGGATATTTGGCATGGTCGGCGTAGACGATCGCGGCCTTGTATTTTCGGGCAAGTGCTGCGAATTCCGGCACGACAAAACTGTCGTTGCGGACTTCGAGCGCATGGCGCAGCGCAACGCCGTCCTGCTTTTCCGGTAGCAGCTTCAGGAAGGCTTCGAAATCGTCCGGATCGAATTTCTTGGTCGGCGCGAACTGCCACAGGATCGGCCCGAGCTTTTCGCCGAGCGCCGCCACGCCGGAGCCAAGGAAGCGCATCATCGATTCGCCGGCCTCGCCCAGCACGCGCCGGTTGGTGACGAAGCGGTTGCCCTTCAGCGAATAGACAAAGCCGTCCGGCGCCTCGCTGGCCCATTTGACGAAGGTCGGCTCCTTGAAGCTGGAATAGTAAGTGCCGTTGACCTCGATGCTCGGCACCTGGCGAGTGGCGTAGTTCAACTGCTTGGCCTTGGAAAGCTTGTCGGGATAGAAGGACGTATCCCAGGGTTCGAAGGTCCAGCCGCCCATGCCGGCGCGGATTGTTCCCGATGTGGTCATTGTCATCCTCCCAATGCAGAAAAAGATCAGGCCGCGGTGATCTGATCGACGGTTTTGGCCATGTCGACGAGCACCCATCCTGGCCGGTAGGGATTGGGCCGGCGACCCGTTTCGTGGAAACCATAGGCAAGATAGAGCGCAATGTTCCGCTCCATCCTGGCGTTGGTGTAGAGCCGCACTTCTGGCAGACCCCAGAGATGGGTCTGCTCATCCGCGTGTTTCAGCAGCGCAATGCCGAAGCCCTTGCCTTGAAAGTCGGGGGAGACCGCGACGGAGAAGATCATCGCGTGGTCGTCATGTCGCTCCAGCGTGATCAGCCCGGCAAGCTCGCCGCCACTTTCCAGCAACCAGA
This sequence comes from Mesorhizobium sp. M7A.F.Ca.US.007.01.2.1, assembly GCF_003998165.1. Classification (NCBI taxonomy): domain Bacteria; kingdom Pseudomonadati; phylum Pseudomonadota; class Alphaproteobacteria; order Hyphomicrobiales; family Phyllobacteriaceae; genus Mesorhizobium; species Mesorhizobium sp. M7A.F.Ca.US.007.01.2.1. The sequence goes on from NZ_RZQP01000068.1 coordinate 3,343, forward strand.
CCTCGCCGCGCACGATGCGCGGTGCATAGTCCTCGGTGACCGGGATCGGCGGTGCACCGAACAGGGCGATGTAAGGCGCATAGGCCGCTTCCGTCAGCGAGACGACGGTTTGGAGATCACCGGCAAGCGCTCTTCTGATTGTCATTCAAAAGCTCTCCAGGCGCCAACCGGTCGATCACTCCGCCGCTTCGCGTTTGCCTCCGGGACGTCGCTCCAGAAGCTCCTTGAGGAACTGGCCGGTGTAGCTGCGCTTTTCGCGCACGATGGCTTCCGGCGTGCCGGAGGCGACCAGTTCGCCGCCGCCGTCGCCGCCTTCGGGGCCGAGGTCGAGCACCCAGTCCGCGGTTTTTATCACTTCGAGATTGTGCTCGATGACCACCACCGTGTTGCCCTGGTCTACCAGTTCGTGCAGCACTTCCAGCAGTTTGGCAACGTCGTGGAAATGCAGGCCAGTGGTCGGCTCATCCAGGATGTAGAGCGTCTTGCCGGTCGCCTTGCGCGACAGTTCCTTGGCCAGCTTGATGCGCTGCGCCTCGCCGCCGGACAGCGTTGTCGCCTGCTGGCCGATATGGATGTAGCCGAGGCCGACCTGCTTCAGCGTGTCGAGCTTGTCGCGCACGCCGGGCACGGCGGCGAAGAAATCGACGCCTTCCTCGACCGTCATGTCGAGCACGTCGGCGATCGACTTGCCCTTGAACAGGACATCGAGCGTCTCGCGGTTATAACGCTTGCCGTGACAGACGTCGCAGGTGACGTAGACGTCGGGCAGGAAGTGCATCTCGATCTTGATGACGCCGTCGCCCTGGCAGGCCTCGCAGCGGCCGCCCTTGACGTTGAACGAGAAGCGTCCCGGCTGATAGCCGCGCGCCTTGGCCTCCGGCAGGCCAGCGAACCAGTCGCGGATCGGCGTGAAGGCGCCGGTATAGGTGGCCGGGTTTGAACGCGGTGTGCGGCCGATCGGCGACTGGTCGATGTCGATGACCTTGTCGAGGAATTCGAGGCCCTCGATGCGGTCGTGGTCGGCCGGATGTTCGCGCGAGCCCATGATGCGTCTCGAGGCGGCCTTGAACAGCGTCTCGATCAGGAAGGTCGACTTGCCGCCGCCGGACACGCCAGTGACGGCGGTGAAGGTGCCGAGCGGGATTTCGGCGGTGACGTTCTTCAGATTGTTGCCGCGCGCGCCGACGATCTTGATGCGGCGGTTCTTCTTCGCTTCACGCCGCACGCCGGGCGTCGCCACTTCGAGCGCGCCCGACAGATATTTGCCGGTGATCGAATTGGGATTGGCCATGACCTGCTGCGGCGTGCCCTGGGCGATGATCTCGCCGCCATGGATGCCGGCGGCCGGGCCCATGTCGACGACATAGTCGGCATGCAGGATGGCGTCCTCGTCATGCTCGACGACGATCACCGTGTTGCCGATGTCGCGCAGGTGCTTCAGCGTATCGAGCAGGCGCGCATTGTCGCGCTGGTGCAGGCCGATCGACGGCTCGTCCAGCACATAGAGCACGCCGGTCAGGCCGGAGCCGATCTGCGATGCCAGCCGGATGCGCTGGCTCTCGCCGCCCGACAGCGTGCCGGAATTGCGCGACAGCGTCAGATAGTCGAGCCCGACATCGTTGAGGAAGCGCAGCCGTTCACGGATTTCCTTGAGCACACGCACCGCGATTTCGTTCTGCTTGTCGTTGAGCGACGCGGGCAGGTCGGTGAACCACTGGTCGGCCTTGCGGATGGAAAGCTCGGTGACTTCGCCGATGTGCCTGCCGGCGATCTTCACCGCCAGCGACTCGGGCTTCAGCCGATAGCCCTTGCAGACCGGGCAGGGTGTGGCCGACATGAAGCGCTCGATCTCCTCGCGCATCCAGGCGGATTCGGTCTCTTTCCAGCGCCGCTCGAGATTGGGGATGACGCCTTCGAAAGTTTTCGTCGTCTTGTAGGAGCGCAGGCCGTCATCATATTGGAAGGTGATCTCGCGCTCGCCGGTGCCGCGCAGGACGGCTTCCTTGGCCTCTTCAGACAAATCCTTGAACTTGTCGCCGAGCTTGAAGCCATAGGCCTTGCCCAATGCCTCCAGCGTCTGCGCGTAATAGGGCGAGGTCGACTTCGCCCACGGGCTGACGGCGCCGTCGCGCAGCGAGATGTTTTCATCCGGCACGATCAGATTGCCGTCGATGGCGCGCTGGCTGCCGAGACCGTCGCAAGTCGGGCAGGCGCCGAACGGGTTGTTGAACGAGAACAGCCGCGGTTCGATTTCCGGAATGGTGAAGCCGGAGACCGGGCAAGCGAACTTTTCCGAGAACAGGATGCGCTCATGCGTCTCGTTCTTCGACTTGTTGACCGAATCCTCGCCCGTCTGGCTGGAATCGAGCGGCTTGTCGGCGAATTCGGCGACCGCCAGCCCATCGGCCAGCTTCAGCGCCGTTTCTATGGAATCGGCAAGCCGCGTCGCGAGATCGCCGCGCACGACGATGCGGTCTACGACGACATCGAGGTCATGCTTGTACTTCTTGTCCAGCGCCGGCACGTCGGCGATCTCATAGAAGACGCCGTCGACCTTGACGCGCTGAAAGCCCTTCTTCTGCAGTTCCAGCAATTCCTTGCGGTACTCGCCTTTGCGGCCGCGCACCATCGGCGCCAGGATGAACAGGCGCGTGCCTTCCTCGATCGCCAGCACGCGGTCGACCATCTGCGAAACCGTCTGGCTCTCGATCGGCAGGCCGGTGGCCGGCGAATAGGGGATGCCGACGCGCGCAAAAAGCAGGCGCATATAGTCGTAGATCTCGGTGACGGTGCCGACCGTCGAACGCGGGTTCTTCGATGTGGTCTTCTGCTCGATGGAAATGGCAGGCGACAGGCCGTCGATCTGGTCGACGTCAGGCTTCTGCATCATTTCGAGGAATTGCCGCGCGTAGGCCGACAGGCTTTCGACGTAGCGGCGCTGGCCCTCGGCATAGATCGTGTCGAAGGCAAGCGATGACTTGCCGGACCCCGACAGGCCGGTCATGACAATCAGGCTGTCACGCGGCAGGTCGAGATCGACATTCTTCAGATTGTGTTCGCGCGCCCCGCGAATGGAAAGATATTTATGGTCGGCCATAGCCGGTCGCCGCCTCAGAATCTGGAATTTCCTGGAATGGCGGGTTTTCCCGGCCATCCCCTATGTAGGTAGTTTTGCCGCCACGTCGAGAGACGCCACAATTCCCGACAAAAGCGTTTAAGCGTCTTTCGCGTGAACGGGCAAGCGGAAAGAACAAAGGCCGAACACGCTCCTGACAAAGCTGTGCAAAAACTGACTTGTACGTAACCTCCCGGCGATCACGTTTTTCGGTAACCGGCTATTGATGGTTGACGCGGGCAACCCAGGAGCGCAGTCTCCGGAAGTCAACGAAGCCGGCCGTCTTTCGATGGCCTCGCCGCCCAAAGGCGGCCTGCGAGACGCCGCAGGCATTTGCGATTTGTGCTTCGAATTGACAACAATCGCAACGGACAGAGGAGCGGAGCTATGACGCCACCGGATCGTCCCCTAGGGTTCCAGTTGTCACTGGAGCCGCGGCAGGCATAAGTGCCAGGGTTTAGCGTCTGCGCCACCCGGCAAACCGTGACCTGCCATATCTCCTAAAAATCAGAGACTGCTAGTCGGATCGTCGGCCGAACGCCGCGGTGCATCCGAAATCAAACGCCGGCAGTACACTCCCGGCAAAGTTGGATTTGAGATCCAGAAGGCCCCGTCCGTTTGCCCAAGGCACGGCGGGGCCGTTTTATGTGGGGAACGCTCATTTCCGCGCGCACTCAGTGACGCGGCGGCCCGATCGAGCCGGCGCCGACATCGACGGTGATGCTGCCGGAAATCCTGACATCCGTATCGCCGATCTTGAATGTGCCGTTCTCGCCGGCCGGCAGCGCATCGTCCGGCTCGGGAGCCGGCTTGGCGATGCGGTAGTCGCCGGTCACGCCGGGCAGGGCGCTTTTTTGCGTCGACGGCGAACTGTCCTCTGCAAGAGCCGCGCCACTCACGAGACTGGCAAAAGCGAGCACCACGACGGCGATGACGGGGCGCAGTGGTCTGGAAGGATGAGTGTCGGTCATCCCAGGACTATAGTGGCGCGCCGCCCATGGAACCAGACCGGCATCGTCAAATCTTCGGCAGCCGGCCGGACTCCGCTCCGGCCCTGGCTTACGCCGCCTTTTTGCGCGTGTCGAAAACATGGTCGACGATGCCCCATGCCTGCGCCTCGCGGGCGGTCATGAAGTGGTCGCGGTCCAGCGTGCGCTCGACCTCTTCATAGGTACGGCCGCAATGCTGCGCGTAGAGCTCGGCCATGTGCCGTTTCGTCCTGCCGATGCGCTCGGCATGGCGCTGGATGTCGGAGGCCTGGCCCTGAAACCCGCCCAGCGGCTGATGCAGCAGGATGGTGGCGTTCGGCAGGGAAATCCGGCGCCCCGGTGTGCCTGCCATCAGCAGGAACGAGCCCATCGAAGCGGCAAAGCCCATGCATACGGTCGACACCGGACAGCTGATATATTGCATCGTGTCGTAGATGGCGAAACCACTGGTCACCACGCCGCCCGGCGAGTTGATGTAGAGCGAGATCTCCTTGTCCGGATTGTCCGATTCCAGCGACAAAAGCTGCGCGCAGACCAGCGCCGAGATGTCGTCGTTGATCTCGCCGTTGATGAAGATGATGCGCTCGCGCAGCAGCCGCGAAAAGATGTCGAAGGCGCGTTCGCCGCGGCTCGATTGCTCGATGACCATCGGCACCAGACTGGCAACACCGCTCATTTTTCTTCTCCGATTTTCTATTATGCCGCGCGCAGAAGGCGCGGTGCGTTCGCGGCGATGGGCTTTCCAATTGCGCGCAAACCGAGCGAAAGACGGCAGCCGGCGCCTGCCATGGCGATGGCAGGCATGGCCTTGCGGGCAAAGCCGTCATGGACGACACGCAGATGCGTGCCGCCGGAAACGGTTCGGGCAAGTGTGAAGGTGACGGTACTGTCGAGCGGATCCTGCCTGGCTGCGTCGCCCGGCTGCTCCCGCCAGGAATAGCGCAGCAGCTTCTCGGGTTCGGCGTCGAGGATTTCGCATTCGATCGGCGTGTCCGGCCGGGCGAAGGCGAAACGGTTGCCGATCTCGAGGCTGATGTCGTTCGGCATCATCCAGGCGGCCAGCAATTCCGGTACGGTCAGGGCCCGCCAGACCTTTTCCGGCGGCTCGGCAAGGTCGTACTCGAACTCGAGCGCATCCGCGGCGTCGATTTGGCCCTCGTTGGTCGTTGATCCCGCCTTCTTCATTGATCCATGTCCTTCAAAACCGCCTTCAGCCTTTCGATGCGTTCCGGCCAGAAAGTCCGGTAGCGTTCGATCCAGGAGAGCAAGGGGGCGAGCCCCTGCGGATCGGCGCGGTAATAGGCGTTGCGGCCGGCTCGCCGCTCGACCACCAGGCCTGCGCCACGCAGCACCGCCAGATGCTGCGATACCGCGGGCTGCGACACCGTCATACCGGTGCGCAATTCCGACACGCTCATCTCGCCTGCGGCCAGCCGCTCAAAGACGGCGCGGCGCGTCGGGTCGGCCAGTGCACGAAAAATCTCTGCTTCGATCATGTCAAAAGCATAAGTGAATACTTATTGATTTGGCAAGCACTGTTTTACGAGATTGTCGGAAGCCAGCGTCTCACCATTCCGGCAGGCCCATCGAACGTCGCCTCGAAAATCGGCGACGCAAGGACGGCGTGGATGTGAAGCGTTCCAGTGCCGGCGTTCTTGAACCCGTGTTTCCTGTTCGCTGGGACAACGAGAGACTGGCCCGATGTCACGACTGTATGCTCATCGTCGATCCACATCTCAGCCCTACCGGCGATAACGGTCAGCACTTCCTCCACGGGATGCCAATGCGTTGGGGCGCCGACCGTGGGCTCGACCCATTGCTCGAATATGCAAAGTTGCGATGCACCATTGCTGGCCGACACATGCATGCGTGTTTCCACACCTGCTCGCCATTGCTCGCGCTGCTGGTCCTCATGTGCGACAGACTTCATTTGATCGCCCCCGGTCAGATCCGATTTCATGGAAATTTCCGGCCGGGACACTACATCTTGCTGACAAACATTGACAGAACGTCATCTGCACCATAGAACGAACAGGGAACAAAAACCTTGTGGGTAAAGGCAGCCACGGCAAGCGGCTGACGCCTGCAGCCTGTAAGGTGCTGCGACAAAAAAATTTGTTTCGGATGAGCGCGGAGAAATATCATGGCGGGTAGCGTCAACAAGGTCATTTTGGTCGGCAACCTCGGCGCGGATCCCGAAATCCGTCGCCTCAACTCGGGCGAGCCGGTCGTCAACATTCGCATTGCGACGTCGGAAAGCTGGCGTGACAAGAATTCCGGCGAGCGCAAGGAAAAGACCGAATGGCACAACGTCGTCATCTTCAATGAGGGCATCGCCAAGGTGGCGGAGCAGTATTTGAAGAAGGGCATGAAGGTCTATGTCGAGGGCCAGTTGCAGACGCGCAAATGGCAGGACCAGACCGGCGCCGACAAGTACACGACGGAAGTCGTGCTGCAGAAATTCCGCGGCGAGCTGCAGATGCTCGACGCACGCGGGCAGGGTGAGGGCGGTCAGGTCGGCGGCTATGCCGGTGGTGGCAGCAGCCGTGGTTCCGATTTCGGCCAGTCCAGCCCGAGCGAAGGCTTCAATCGCGGTGGTGGCGGTGCCAAGAGCGGCGGCGGTGGCGGTTCGTCGCGCGAACTGGACGACGAAATCCCGTTCTGATCGCAACTGCAGATGTTATTTTTGGCTTAAGTCAAACATTGCGCCCCGAGAGTCCCTCATGGACTTTCGGGGTTTTGCATTGTCGAACTGAACGCCGACATGGCGATCAACGAAATATGGCGAAGGACGAGTTCGATGAAAGCACGCGTAAAATGGGTCGAGGAACGCACCTTCGTCGGCGAGTCCGGTAGCGGCCACAAACTGGTGCTGGGAACCGCGCCCGGACCGGAAGGCAGGACGCCGGGACCGAGCCCGATGGAGCTGGTGCTGATCGGCACCGGCGGCTGTTCGGCCTATGATGTCGTGCACATCCTCGAAAAGGGGCGCGAGGCGGTCGAGGACTGCGTCGTCGAGCTCGAGGCCGACCGGGCGGAAACCGAACCCAGAGTGTTCACCCGCATTCATATGCATTTCGTCGTCAAGGGCAGGCAACTCTCCAGCGACAAGGTGAAACGCGCGATCGACCTTTCGATCGAAAAATATTGCTCGGCCTCCGCGATGCTTGCCAAGACCGCCACGATTACCCACGATTTCGAGGTCGTCGACACGACGGCGAGATAGAGCCGGCTTCGAGATTCTCGCCGCGTCAGCCTGTCAGCCCGCTATCAGCGCCTTGATGCCGTCGGCGACGAATTGCACGGCCAGTGCTGCCAGGATGACGCCGAGCAGGCGGGTCAGGATCGAGCGGCCGGTCTGGCCGAGGATGCGGTCTATGCGTTCCGACAGCACGAACACCAGATAGGTGATGGCAAGGCAGACGAAGATGATGCCGACCAGCGCCGCCTGCGCCGCAAAGCCTTGAAAGGAACCTGAGAGCAGCACAGTTGCCGAAATGGCGCCTGGGCCGGCGATCAGCGGGATTGCCAGCGGGAAGGCGGCGATGTTGTGGATCATGTCCTTGGTGATGGCGACGTCGCCGATCTTCTCCTTGCGGTCCTGCCGGCGCTCGAACACCATTTCGAAGGCGATGAAGAACAGCAGGAAACCGCCGGCGACGCGGAAAGCCGGCAGCGTGATGCCGAACACCGACAGGATCGAGGCGCCTGCAACCGCAAACAGCGCCATCACCAGGAAACCGATGATCGAGGCGCGGACGGAAACCAGCTGGCGCTCCTCGCGGTTCATGCCGCGCGTCACGGCGAGGAACAGCGGCGCCAGGCCGGGCGGATCGATGGTCACGAGAATGGTGACGAACGCGTTGAACAGGCTGTCGAAACTCGGCATCTCTGACCCTCCCGCCGGGCCGTGCCCGTACCAGGATAATTGGTAGAGCAAAGCCCGTTCGGTGGGAACTGTTCGTGAGAAAGTGGTTGATGCCGGCGAGACAGCGGAGGGCGCAAAGGGTCGCGACGCTTTTATTCCGGGCTGCTGCATTCTTCGGCGATCAAACCGCTCGGCGCGCCAGGAACTCGACCTCCAGCCGCCATGTCGCGCCATTGTCGTGCGAGCGCTCGCCCAGCCATCGGAAGGCGTTTTCGGTGATGCGTGAAAAGCCCCAGCGTACTGAGCTGCCGGTGCCGTCGGTGCCCACTTGCACGATCGTGTCGCCCTCGGCGCGGCCGAGCTGGCGGCTGAAATACTGGTTGCGCGGGTCGCTCCAGAAGATGTGCCAGGCATCCGCGCCGGGATCATAGACGCGCAGCGTCGTGCCATAAAAAGTCCATTTGCCGAGCGAAGGCTGGGAACCAGTGTCCCGCGCGGGCAGGATCCAGACGTCCTGGATCGCCCGGCCTTCCAGCACCCAGCCGAAATGCACCTCGCCACGCCCTGTCAGCACCGTTCCGTCCTCGAGGTGGCGCGAGGCGTCGAAAGTCCAGGCGCCGACGAAGCGGCCGTAAAGGCTCAGTTTTTCGGCAAGGCCTTCGATCGGTCCGGGGCTATGCAGGGCATCGGCAAACGAAGATTGATCGAACATGGTTGTGGCCTCTTCTTGTCAGGAGATTGGGAGGGAATAGGCGGTTACGAGGTTCTGGGCTTGGGAAAAATTGCTATATTCCGGTCATGACAGCGACCACGCATACGCTCGCATCCGGACCCGGCTGGCATGTGGCGGATGTGATCTGCACGGCTAGCGCCGGCGACCGGCCGTTCGAGGAAGCGCATCAGGATTTCTGTGTCGCCGCGGTCACCAGCGGCACGTTTCGCTACCGTGCCCAGCAAGGCACGGCGATGCTGGCGCCCGGCGCGCTCCTGCTCGGCAATCCCGGCACATGTTACGAATGCGGGCACGAGCATGGCAGCGGCGACCGTTGCCTCTCGTTCCATTTCCGGCCGTCCTACATGGAACGGATCGCGGCTGGCGTGCCGGGCGCCAGGAAGCTGGCCTTCGAGGCGGCGCTCCTGCCGCCTTTGCCGGTCCTGGCGCCACTCCTGGCCGAGGCGGAAACCGCTCGCGAGATGGCCGACATCGACGCGTTCGAGGAACTTTCCCTGCGCATGGCCGGTGCTGCCGTGGCTACAGCCTCCGGCGCTACGCATGTCAGGCGCGCGCCGAGCCGCCGCGATCAAAAACGGGTTGCCGAAGCTGTGCGGCGCATCGAACTCGATGCAGACGGGCCGGTTTCCCTTTCAGCGCTTGCCGATGGGACGGCGACCAGTCCGTATCATTTCCTGCGCATCTTCCGGCAGGTGGCGGGCATGACCCCCTACCAATTCCTGCTCAGGACGCGATTGCACAGGGCCGCGGTGCGGCTACGCATGTCGGACGATACGGTTTCCGCGATCGCTTTCGGCGCTGGCTTCAGCGATCTGTCGACCTTCAATCGTCGTTTTCGGCGGATCATGGGGCAGACGCCAAGCCAGTATCGCAGCCGCCGTGGCGCATAGGTCGTTTCTGCTTGGTGAATCGGCCCGGTGCACCGCAAAGGCAGACACGCAGGCTTTTGCGTCAGGGCGGTGAAAACCGCCTTGGCCATATCGTCGCAATCATCGGTATCCATTTGAAATTACCATCAAAAATGACACTGGAAAAGTGCCGTGAAGGTTGGAGTTTCGGGCTTGCTTCCTATATAAGCACCAAGTGATTCCTGATTAGATTGTGATCCGATTTGACCGACCAGAAGACACCGCGCGGCGCCGACGGCGGCCCCACCGGCATCGAGCCGATATCCATCGTCGAGGAGATGCAGCGCTCCTATCTCGATTACGCCATGAGCGTGATCGTCAGCCGTGCGCTGCCGGACGTGCGCGACGGCCTGAAGCCGGTGCATCGCCGCATTCTCTTCGCCGCCCATGAGAGCGGCTACCATTGGAACCGCAAATATGTGAAGTCGGCGCGTCCTGTCGCCGACGTGATGGGTAAATACCATCCGCATGGCGATGCTTCCATCTATGACGCCTTGGTGCGCATGGCGCAGGACTGGTCGTTGCGCGTTCCGTTGATCGACGGGCAGGGCAATTTCGGCTCCATCGACGGCGATCCGCCTGCGGCGATGCGCTACACGGAAGCGCGGCTGACCAAGGTCGCGCACGAGCTCCTGGAGGATATCGACAAGGATACCGTCGATTTCCAGGACACGTATGATGCTTCCGGCAGCGAACCTAAGGTTCTGCCGGCACGTTTTCCCAACCTTCTGGTCAATGGCTCGGGCGGCATCGCCGTCGGCATGGCGACCAACATCCCGCCGCACAATCTCGGTGAAGTCTGCAATGGCGCCATCGCCATCATCGACAATCCGGCGATCGACCTGCCGGCGCTTATGGAGATCATTCCGGGGCCGGATTTCCCGACCGGTGGCATCGTGCTTGGCCGTTCGGGCATCTACAGCGCCTATTCGACCGGCCGCGGCTCCATCGTCATGCGCGGGCGCGTCAACATCGAACAGCGCGGCAACGACCGCGAGTCCATCATCATCACCGAAGTTCCCTACCAGGTGAACAAGTCGTCGATGATCGAGAAGATGGCTGAACTGGTGCGCGACAAGCGCATCGAGGGCATTTCCGATATCCGCGACGAGAGCGACCGCCAGGGCTACCGGGTCGTCATCGAGCTGAAGCGCGACGCCGTTGCCGACGTCATCCTCAATCAGCTCTACCGCTTCACGCCGCTGCAGACCTCTTTCGGCGCCAATATGGTGGCGCTGAATGGCGGCAAGCCGGAAGTGATGAACCTGACCGATATGCTGAAGGCTTTCGTCGCCTTCCGCGAGGAGGTGATCACAAGGCGGACGAAGTTCCTGCTGCGCAAGGCGCGCGATCGCGCCCATGTGCTGGTCGGTCTCGCTATCGCAGTCGCCAACATCGACGAAGTCATCAAGCTGATCCGCACCGCGCCGGATCCGCAGACGGCGCGTGAGCAGTTGATGGAGCGGCGCTGGCCCTCTGGCGACGTGGAATCTCTGATCCTCCTGATCGATGACCCACGCCACCGGATCAACGAGGACGGTACCTACAATCTGTCCGAGGAGCAGGCGCGCGCCATCCTCGAGCTGCGCCTGCAGCGCCTGACCGCGCTCGGCCGCGACGAGATCGCCGACGAGTTGAACACGATCGGCGCCGAAATCATCGATTATCTGGACATTTTGTCTTCCCGCGCGCGCGTCCAGCAGATCGTCAAGGACGAGCTTGCCGCCGTGCGCGACGAGTTCGGCACGCCGCGCCGCACCGAACTCACCGACGGCGGTTCGGACATGGAAGACGAGGATCTGATCCAGCGCGAAGACATGGTCGTGACGGTCAGCCATTCCGGCTACATCAAGCGCGTGCCTCTGTCGCTCTACCGGGCGCAGCGCCGCGGCGGCAAGGGCCGCTCCGGCATGTCGACCAAGGAAGAGGATTTCGTCACCCGGCTGTTCGTCGCCAACACCCATACGCCGGTGCTGTTCTTCTCCTCGCGCGGCATCGTCTACAAGGAAAAGGTCTGGCGGCTGCCGATCGGCAATCCGCAGTCACGCGGCAAGGCGCTGATCAACATGCTGCCGCTGGAGCAGGGCGAGCGCATCACCACCATCATGCCACTGCCCGAGGACGAGGCCAGCTGGGGCGAACTCTACGTGATGTTCGCCACCACGCGCGGCACCGTGCGCCGCAACGATCTATCCGACTTCGTCCAGGTCAACCGCAACGGCAAGATCGCCATGAAGCTGGAGGAAGAAGGCGACGAGATCCTCGGCGTCGAAACCTGCACCGACAAGGACGACGTGCTGCTGACCGCCAGTTCCGGCCAGTGCATACGCTTCTCCGTCGGCGACGTGCGCGTCTTCCAGAGCCGCAATTCGGTCGGTGTGCGAGGCATAACCATGGCCGAGACCGACCGCATCATCTCGATGTCGGTGATCGAGCATGTCGATGCTTCGCCGGCGGAACGCGCCGCTTACCTGAAGCGCGCGGCGGCGGAGCGGCGGCTTGCCACGGAAACGGCCGGAGAAGAGGAAGAGATCGCGCTGACCAATGAGGAGATCGGCGAGGAGACAGAGCTTTCCGACAGCCGATACGAAGAACTCAAGGCGCACGAACAGTACGTGCTGACGGTGACCGAATTCGGCTACGGCAAGCGTTCGTCGTCCTATGATTTCCGGCTGACCGGACGCGGCGGCAAGGGCATCCGCGCCACCGACGTGTCGAAGGCGGCCGAGATTGGCAGGCTGGTGGCGACCTTCCCGGTCGGCAATGACGACCAGATCATGCTGGTGTCGGACGGCGGCACCGTCATCCGGGTGCCGGTCAACGGCATTCGTTTCGCCAGCCGCGCCACCAAGGGTGTGACCATCTTCAACACGGCTGAAGGCGAAAAGGTGGTTTCGGTCGAGCGGATCTCTGAACCGCAAGCGGACGAAGAAAGCGAAGAAACCGTCGAGGGCGGTGCCGATGCCGCTGCGGCGTCTGACGCCGGTCCGGAGGGTGCGGACTAAGTCCGGCACCCAGGTTTTGACATGGCAACGCCGGCCAGCTGGCCGGCGCGGCAGCAAGTCCAGGCTTTATCAGTAGTGGCGATATGGCTTACGCGGGCCGAAGCCTTCGAAGCGCTTGGTGTTTGCCTTGACGCGGATGCGTTGTGCCTCCTGATGCAGCCCAAATACGGTGGCGATCAGCATGGCGACGGTCATTGCGGTGGCGAGCATGTAGATCAGCATGTGCGTGTTCTCCTGCGCCTAACAACGGATAGATGGGATTTTGGTTTCATCTTATTAAGGTGCAACCTAGTGAACGCTGCGTGAAGGCTTCGTGATCAGCGTGTTCATCTGTCGTTCATGTGCCGGAAAAGGTTCACGGCCGGCGCCCCGATCGGATTTGCCTTTGCGAGAGAGGCTCGCTAGAGCCTGTTCCATCTTGGTGGACGGAAGACGGAACAGGCTCTAGCTTTCATTTGAGCATGATCTCTAGGACAAACGAAAAACCGTTTGTCCGCAAAAACCGGTTTCCACTTTTTGGGATCATGCATTAGAAGCACCTGCCATGACCGAACGCATCGCCCTCTATGCCGGCTCCTTCGACCCGCTGACCAACGGCCATCTGGATGTGCTGAAGGCTTCGCTGGCCGTGGCCGACATCGTCTATGCGGCGATCGGCATCCATCCGGGCAAGCAGCCGCTGTTTTCCTTCGAGGAGCGGGTGAAGCTGATCGAGACGGCGGCGAAGGCGGAATTCGGCAGCGATGGTGCCCGTATCAAGGTCGTCGCCTTCGAGGGGCTGGTCATCGACGCCGCCAGGAAGCACGGCGCCTCGATCATGATCCGCGGCCTGCGCGACGGCACCGACCTCGACTATGAGATGCAGATGGCCGGCATGAACGAGACTATGGCACCTGAGTTGCAGACGGTTTTTCTGCCCGCCAGCCCGTCCGTGCGCACCATTACCGCCACACTTGTCCGCCAGATTGCCTCTATGGGAGGCAACATCCGCCCCTTCGTGCCGGCGGCGGTTGCCGGTGCGCTCACCGCCAAATTCGCGAAATAAGATTCCGGAGATAGATATGCAGCTGAAAAAGCTCGCCTCGTTCCTCGTTGTGCTTGCCGGCCTTGTGACCGCATCGGTCTCGGCCTTCGCCGCCGACCCGGAAAACACCATGGTCATCACGCTGAAGGACGGAGACGTCACCATTGCGCTTCGGCCCGATCTGGCGCCAAAGCATGTCGAGCAGATCAAGAAGCTGGTGCGCCAAGGCGCCTATGACAACGTCGCCTTCCACCGCGTCATAGACGGCTTCATGGCGCAGACCGGCGACGTCAAGTTCGGCAATATGAAAAAGGGTTTCAGCGCCGAGGCCGTCGGCACCGGCGGTTCCGACCTGCCCGACCTGCCGGCCGAATTCTCGCAGACCGAACATTACAAGCGCGGCGTGGTCGGCATGGCCCGCTCGCAGGACCCCAATTCGGCCAATTCGCAGTTCTTCATCATGTTCGCTCCGGCACCGCCGCTCGACGGCCAGTACACCATCGTCGGCAATGTCGTCAGCGGCATGGAACTGGTGGATCACATCAAGAAGGGCGACCAGGCGGATAACGGCACGGTCTCCGACCCCGACCGGATGATCAAGGTGCGCATCGCCGCAGACAAGTAAAATTGTCAAATAACTCTGTTTTCTCAAAAGGATATCTGACATGGCCGAAATCAAGGACCGCGAGAACGCGCTCATCATGGAAACGACCAAGGGCACGGTCGTCATCGAACTTTTCCCCGACCTGGCGCCGGGCCACGTCTCCCGCATCAAGGAACTGGCTAGGGAAGGCGCCTATGACGGCGTGGTCTTCCACCGCGTCATCGAAGGCTTCATGGCCCAGACCGGCGACGTCAAGTTCGGCAATTCGAGCAAGCCTTCCTTCGCGCCGTCCCGCGCGGGCATGGGCGGCTCTGAGAAGCCGGACCTGAAGGCCGAATTTTCCAACGCCAACCATGGCCGCGGCACCTGCTCGATGGCCCGTTCGCAGAACCCGAACTCGGCCAATTCGCAGTTCTTCATCTGCTTCGACGATGCCGCCTTCCTCAACCGCCAGTACACGGTCTGGGGCCAGGTCATCGAAGGCATGGACAATGTCGACAAGATCAAGCGCGGCGAGCCGGTGCAGGATCCCGACAAGATCGTGTCGCTGAAGGTCGCGGCCGACGTCAAGTAAGGGCAAACGACAATGATGGGCGTCGTCTGGTCGCTTCTCGGCATCCTGTCCGGCGCCTTCATTGCCATTCAGGCGCCGATCAATTCGCAGCTGGCGCGCGGCCTGGGTCTCCCGGTCGCGGCGGCTGCGTTTTCGTTCCTGTCGGGCGCGATCGTGCTCGGCATCATCTCCGTTACGGTGGTGAAGCTGCAAGGCATCTCGCTCGACTGGAAAGCGCCGGCGCCCTGGCTGTTCGTGGCCGGCGGCATGCTCGGCGGTTTCTATGTCACGCTGTCGACGATCCTGACGCCACGCATAGGTGCTGCCGCGCTGATGGCGTTTCTGGTCGCCGGCCAGTTGCTGGCCGGCATGCTCATCGACCGCGTCGGCTTCCTCGGCGTCGCGGTGCGTGAAATCTCGCTGGGACGCGTTGCGGGCGCGGTGCTGCTCTTGGCCGGAGCGCTGCTCGTCCGGCTCTACTGATGCGCGTCGATCTCTTTGACTTCGAGCTGCCGGAGGAGCGCATCGCGCTCCGCCCGGCGCAGCCGCGTGACAGCGCCAAGATGCTTCTGGTCAAGCCCGGCGAAGGGCTCGAGGACCGGACGGTTGGCGACCTGCCGTCCTTGCTCAGTGCCGGCGACGTGCTGGTGTTCAACGACGCCAAGGTCATTCCGGCGCAACTCAAAGGCATAAGGCGGCGGGGCGAGGCGACGGCGCAGGTCGAAGCCACGCTGCATATGCGCATGGCGCCGGACCGCTGGCTGGCCTTCATGCGGCCGGGCAAGCGCATTGCCGCCGGCGACCGCATCCATTTCGGCCATGACGGCAATTCCTGTTTCCTCGGTCAGCTCGACGCCACGGTGATCGAGAAAGGCGAGGGCGGCGAGGCGCTGCTTGGCTTCGATCTGTCGGGGCCGTTCCTCGACGAGGCGCTGCACGCGGTAGGCCATATTCCGCTGCCGCCCTATATCGCCTCGAAACGCGACGACGACGAACGCGACCGGGCCGATTACCAGACCATCTATGCAAGCGAGGAGGGCGCCGTCGCGGCTCCGACAGCGGGCCTGCATTTCACGCCGGAGCTTTTTGCAGCGCTTGACGCCAAAGGCGTCGAACGCCGCTTCGTCACCTTGCATGTCGGCGCCGGTACGTTCCTGCCGGTGAAGGCGGACGACACCGCCGACCACAAGATGCATGCCGAGACCGGGTCGGTCAGCGAAGCCACTGCGGACGCCCTGAATGCCGCAAGAGCAAGGGGCGGGCGCATCGTTGCTGTCGGCACGACCTCGCTGCGTCTGCTGGAGAGTGCGGCGCGTGAAGACGGTACTCTGGCTCCGTGGTCCGGCCCGACCGATATCTTCATCACGCCCGGCTACCGTTTTCGCACCGCCGACATGCTGATGACCAATTTCCATCTGCCGCGCTCGACTCTGTTCATGCTGGTTTCGGCCTTCAGCGGCCTCGACACGATGCGCGCGGCCTATGCCCATGCGATCGAGAACCGTTACAGATTCTATTCCTATGGCGACGCAAGCCTGCTTTTCCGAGCGGAGACGAGCGATGGACGATGATCTGCAAGCCTTGGACCGCGATGCGCTGATCGCGGAAGTGAAAAAACTGCGCGCCGGCATTCGCCAGCACCGCGATTCCACCGGCCATGAATTGTGCTGGCATCACCCCGATCTGTGGAACCTGCTGCCGGAAAAAAACGAACCATCGATCGCCGTGCCGCCCTGGCCAAAATTCATGCGCGGCTGCATCCACTACCGCCAGTCGCTCGACAATCAGGCGCCGGACGCCCCGGTCCACGACAAGGAATTCAATGACTAAGCCGTTCAGCTTCAAGGTTCTGGCAATCGACGGCAAGGCGCGGCGCGGCGTGATCGACATGCCGCGCGGCGAAATCCGCACGCCGGCCTTCATGCCGGTCGGCACCGGCGGTACCGTCAAGACGATGTATATGGACCAGGTGCGCGGCGTCGGCGCCGACATCATCCTTGGCAACACCTATCATCTGATGCTGCGGCCAGGCGCCGAGCGTGTGGCACGGCTCGGCGGCTTGCATGAATTCGCCCGCTGGCCGCATCCGATCCTGACCGACAGTGGCGGCTTCCAGGTAATGTCGCTGTCGAAGCTGAGAAAGCTGACGGAAAAGGGCGTCACCTTCCGCTCGCATATCGATGGCGCCGCCTACGAGATGTCGCCGGAGCGGTCCATCGAGATTCAGGGGCTGCTCGATTCCGATATCCAGATGCAGCTCGACGAATGCACGGCGCTGCCGGCCGAAATGAAGGAGATCGAGCGCGCCATGGAGCTGTCGCTGCGCTGGGCCGAGCGCTGCAAGACGGCGTTCGGCGACCAGCCGGGCAAGGCGATGTTCGGCATCGTGCAAGGCGGCGACAACGCAGCGCTGCGGGTGCGTTCGGCGCAGGCGCTGAGCGCGATGGAGTTGAAGGGCTATGCGGTCGGCGGCCTGGCCGTCGGCGAACCGCAAGCGGTGATGCTCGAGATGCTCGACATCACCTGTCCGGAGCTGCCTGATAACAAGCCGCGCTATCTGATGGGCGTCGGCACGCCTGACGATATCCTGAAGTCGGTGGCGCGCGGCATCGACATGTTCGACTGCGTGATGCCGACACGGGCCGGCCGCCACGGCCTTGCTTATACAAGGCGCGGCAAGGTCAATCTGCGCAACGCCCGCCATGCTGACGATCCGCGCCCACTCGACGAGGAAAGCGACTGCCCGGCCGCCCGTGACTACTCACGCGCCTATCTGCATCATCTGGTGCGCTCGCAGGAAGCGCTCGGCGCCATGCTTTTGACGTGGAACAACCTGTCCTACTACCAGAAACTGATGCAGGACATCCGCGCTGCGATCGAGGCTGGCACCTTCGAGGCGCGCGGCGCCGAAATCACCGAGGGCTGGGCGAGGGGCGATATCCCGTTGCTGTAAGGCCTCAAGTGCTGAGCGAATTCGAGGCGCGCAGGCTGCAGCCGGTGATCTGGAACGTGCCGTCGGGCTGCTGCTGCAGCGTATAGACCGCCTCGTAATCCTTGCCATCGGGGCCGACGATCAGCACCTGCTGGACGATCGAACCCGGACCAGTCTCCTCGACCTTGCCGAAGGAATAAGTCTGCGGCTTGCGCACCGGCGGATAGCCGTTGGTCACCATGTTCATGAAGGCATCGACGGTCGGGAAGATCCGCTTCACATTCGGGGCGGCGAAGCTGTAGGCGGTGGCGCCGTCATTGGCGATGAGGGCCTTTAGCTGACCGTCGATGACGGACTGGCCTGCCTTGATCTCGGCATCGCCGGCCAATGCCGACGACACCCAGAGGAATGGAACGACTGCGAATGCGAAAAAGGCGCGGCGCATGGCCTGTCTCCGTTGTCCCGCGAAACATCTTCCCTTGAAATGGTGCTGTCCGAAGACGCATCATAACATACGCTTGGCAGCGCATCGCGGTTTCAGCGATCGCGAATAATCGCTGGCGCTCGGCGGCAGGTTGCATGCTGGCGGAGAGCTGCGGCAGGTCGCAGCCCAGGCCTGGGCCGGCAGAGTACGGATTCCAGCGCTTGAAAGCCCGCCTCCAGTCTGCCAGAAGGGCCGCTGGACTTGGACGTTTAGCGGGACGAAGCCATGAAGGCGTTTTTCGTGCAGATCAAATGCGAGCTCGGCAAATCCTATGAGGTTGCCAGCGCGCTTGCCGATGCCGAGATCGCCTCGGAAATCTACTCCACCGCCGGCAACTACGATCTGCTCGCCAAATTCTATGTCGACGACGAGGAAGACGTCGGCCATTTCGTCAACGAAAAGGTGCAGATTCTCCCCGGCATCAAGGACACGTTCACCGTCGTCACGTTCCGTGCTTTCTAGCTGGTAAACGCATTTGCCCGGGCACGAGGCAAAGGCTGATCAAGGTCATATTTCAGCTGCCTCAATTTTAGGCAGGCGCAACATACTGATCGCCCGTATCTCCCAAATCACCGATTGCGCTTGATTTTCTCCGGCGACGCCAGTGAAATGGCGTCACAGGGGAGTATGCGATTGGCAGCGTTCGATGAAATGCTTCCGGAAGTCTCCGGATTGAGAAGACCGTATTCGGCGTATGATCGCTGGCTGAAGGAGCAGGATCCAGCCAGGCTGACCGAGAAGATGCAGGACGCTGAACGCGTCTTCCGCAAGACCGGCATCACCTTCGCCGTCTATGGTGAGCAAGAAGCCTCCGAGCGGCTGATCCCGTTCGACATCGTTCCCCGCATCATTTCAGGCAATGAATGGCGGCGCCTCACGCAGGGCATCGAGCAGCGCGTGCAGGCGCTGAACGCCTTCCTCGACGACATCTACCATCGCCAGGAAATCCTGCGGGCAGGGCGCGTCCCCAGGGAATTGATCGCCAGGAATGAGGCATTCCTGCCGGAGATGATCGGAGTCAGGCCGCCGGCCGGCGTCTATACCCACATCATCGGCGTCGACATCGTCCGCATCTCGGAGGACGAGTTCTACGTGCTGGAGGACAATGCGCGCACGCCTTCCGGCGTCTCCTACATGCTGGAGAACCGCGAGACGATGATGCAGCTGTTCCCCGAGCTGTTCCAGAAGATCAAGGTGCGGCCGGTGGAAAACTACCCGCAGCTTCTGCGCCAGTCGCTGGCGGCGGTGCGGCCGCAAAGCACCAAAGGTGCGCCGACCATTGCGGTGCTGACGCCCGGCAGCTTTAACTCCGCCTATTTCGAACACGCCTTCCTTGCCGACCAGATGGGCGTGCAGTTGGTCGAAGGCCAGGACCTGCGCGTGGTCGACGGCCATGTCGCGATGCGCACGACGGAAGGCTACAAGCAGATTGATGTGCTCTACCGCCGCGTCGATGATTCTTTCCTGGACCCGTTGACGTTCCGTCCGGATTCCGCACTTGGCATACCCGGCATCATGGATGTCTATCGCGCCGGCAACATCACCATCGCCAATGCGCCGGGCACCGGCATAGCCGACGACAAGGCGATCTATTCCTACATGCCCGAGATCATCGAGTTCTACACCGGTCGCAAGGCAATCCTGGGCAACATTCCGACCTGGCGCTGCTCGGAGCCCGACAGCCTGAAATACGTGCTCGAACACATCGACGAGCTGGTGATCAAGGAAGTGCACGGTTCCGGCGGCTACGGCATGCTGGTCGGGCCTGCGGCAACCAAGAAGGAATGCGAGACCTTCGCCAAGAAGTTGGCGGCCAAGCCATCGAATTATATTGCCCAGCCAACGCTGGCGCTGTCGACATGCCCGATCCTGACGGAAAAAGGGCTGGCGCCGCGCCACGTCGATCTCAGGCCCTATGTGCTGGTCTCCGACCGCATCCAGATCGTGCCTGGGGGCCTCACACGCGTCGCGTTGAAGGAAGGTTCGCTGGTTGTGAACTCGTCGCAGGGCGGCGGGACGAAAGATACTTGGGTGTTGGATGATTGAGACGAGTGAGTAGGGAATAGTCAGTAGTCAGTAGTCAGTAGCGGAAATAGAGGGACAGGAAATGCCATATTTCATTGAGATTCAATTGCTTAATATTCACTGCTCACTATTCGCTACTCACTAGCCCGAAGGGCCACTTCATGCTTTTAGGCCGCACCGCAAACGGGCTCTATTGGATGAACCGCTATATCGAGCGGGCGGAAAACATGGCGCGCTTGGTCGATGCCGGCCTGCGCATGGCGCTGACCCGCACCCAAAGCGCCTCGGAAGAGTGGAATTCGGTGCTGCTCAGCGCTGGTTCCGACGTCACCTTCAGCCAGAAATATTCCGACTATACCGCCGCCAATGTCGCCGACTTCCTGTTGCGCGACACGTCGAACCCATCGAGCACGATGTCGTCCATCGAGACAGCCCGCAACAATGCCCGCATGGTGCGCACCGCGCTGACGCGCGAGACCTGGGAAAGCATCAACGAAGCCTGGATGGCGCTGAAGCGGATGCTGGCCAAGCCGATCGACGAGCGCGACCTGCCAAGCGTGCTCGACGCCATCAAGCGCGAGACGGCGCTGATCCGCGGCTCGTTCTACGGCACCATGCTGCGCAACGAGATCTTCGACTTCTCGCAACTCGGCACTTACGTCGAGCGCGCCGACAACACGGCGCGCATCCTCGACGTGAAATATTATGTGCTGCTGCCGTCGATCTCCTGGGTTGGCTCGACGCTCGACAATTATCAGTGGGAATCGATCCTGCGTTCGGTCTCGGCGCATCGCTCCTATCGCTGGGTCTACGATGCTGATTACAAGCCGACCAACATTGCCGACTATCTGATCCTCAATGTCCGCATGCCGCGTTCGCTGATGTTCTGCTATCGCTTCCTGTCGGAGCATCTGAAATTCCTCGGCGACGATTACGGCGAGCGCCATGCCTGCCACGCAACGGCCGAGAAGACGCAGACAATGCTGAGAGCCGGGTCGATCAAGGATATCTTCGATACCGGGCTGCATGAATTCCTGGCCAATTTCATTCGCGACAACACCAAGCTGGGCGACGAAATCGCACAAGATTATCGGTTCAATTGAGCATGGTCCCGAAAGGTGGAGCCGGTTTTCTTAGACAAACGGAAACCGTTTGTCCGGAGATCGCGCTCACAAACGGAATAGAAGCATGCGGCTGAAGATTACCCACCGAACTGAGTACCGTTACGATACGCCGGTGCACTATCTGTTGCAGCGGCTGCGGCTGCTTCCGGTCAGCGGGTCGACGCAGACCGTTCTGTCCTGGGCTCTGGCGATCGAAGGCGCGCGCGAAGAGGTCCGCTTTGTCGACCATTTCGGCAACGACACAAGGCTGTTGAGCGTCGAGGGCGAGCGCGACTTCATCACGGTGGAGGCGTCGGGCGAAGTGGTGACGCGCGACACCGCGGGCGTCTCGGGGCCACACCAGGGCTTCACGCCGCTCTGGCTGTACAGCCATGAGACACCATTGACGGTGATCGGCAGCGGTATCCGCGAACTCGCCGCATCGGTTGGCAAGGGCAGCGACATCGAACGGCTGCACCGGCTGATGGCTGTCATCGGAGAGCGCGTCGCCTACACGCCCGGCACGACCAATGCGACGACGCCGGCGGAGGAAGCCTTGGCGCTCAAGACCGGGGTCTGCCAGGATCATACCCATATCTTTGCCGCCGCCGCCCGTGCCATGGGCTTTCCGGCCCGCTATGTCAGCGGCTATCTGATGCTGGATGCGACGGTCGAGCAGGCGGCCAGCCATGCCTGGGCCGAAGCGCATGTTTCGGGTCTCGGCTGGGTTGCCTTCGATGCCGCCAATGGCATCTCGCCCGACGAGCGCTATGTAAAGGTGGCGACGGGCCGCGATTACCGCGACGCCACGCCGGTGTCGGGAATTCGGCTGGGACAGGCGGAAGAACAGCTTGCGGTCACCGTCACGGTGGAGCAGTAATCCTCCGCAAGATTGCTGCCGAGCGGTTCATCGTTTCAAGGAACCCCGAACCGCTCTATCCCTTTGTTTTAACGCAATTCCGGACGGAAAACCGCTTCACACTTTTCCTGGAATTGCTCTAGAAGAGATTCCATGACCTATTGCGTTGGCCTGAAGATCGATCGCGGGCTCGTGTTCATGTCCGACACGCGCACCAATGCAGGCATGGATTCCATCTCCACCTTTCGCAAGATGCATGTCTGGGAAGAGCCGGGCGAACGCGTCATCGTTTTGATGTCGGCGGGCAATCTGGCGACGACGCAGGCCGTGGTCAGCCTGCTTGACGAGCGCACCAAGGCAATCTCCGAAAGACATTCCACACTGCTCGAAACGCCCTCGATGTACCAAACGGTCCGCATTGTTGGCGACACGGTCAAGGAGGTCATCGCCAATTCGTCACCCGCTGGCGAGAAGGCGGATTCCTATTTCAATGCGTCCTTCATCCTCGGCGGTCAGATCAAGGGCAGCGAGCCGCGCCTGTTCATGATCTATCCCGAAGGCAATTTCATCGAATCGACCGATGACACGCCGTTCTTCCAGATAGGCGAGACCAAATACGGCAAGCCGATCATCATCCGCGCCTACGAAAAGACGATGAGCCTCGCCGAGACGGTGAAGCTGCTTTTGGTGTCGTTCGATTCGACGTTGAAGTCGAACCTGTCTGTCGGCTTGCCGCTCGACCTGCTCTTCCTGGAGAAGGACGCTTTCAAGGTCGGATTGAAGAAGCGGATCGGTCAGGACGACCAGTATTACCGTACGATCTCCGACGGCTGGTCGAATGCGCTGAAGACGGCTTTTGCCAGCTTGCCGGATTTCCCTGGCTGAGGCGTGCGGCATCTCTTGCTGGTTGCATATATTTCACGCGTTAATTAATAAGAGACCAACCGCGACGGATGGTAGCGATGGATCATGTCGGGAGGACAGGATGAACAATGATGATTTCCGGCAATGGTCGCGGCGCGCCGCCGACTGGGGCGCTGACTATCGCAACAATCTGCGCGACCGCCCCGTGCGGCCACTGGTAGAACCCGGCGCCGTTTCCAGAAGCATCGAGGTTTCGCCGCCCGAAGACGCCGAACCGATGGACCGGATCTTCGCCGATTTCGAAGAGAAGATCCTGCCGGGAATGACGCATTGGCAGCATCCGCGCTTCTTCGCCTATTTCCCGGCCAATGCGGCGCCGGTTTCGGTGGTGGCGGAATATCTTGTTTCGGCGATGGCCGCGCAATGCATGCTGTGGCAGACGTCGCCGGCGGCGACCGAACTCGAAACGCGCACCGTCGACTGGATGCGCCAGGCGCTCGGTCTGCCGGAAGGCTTCTCGGGCGTAATCCAGGATTCAGCCTCATCGGCGACGTTGGCCGCGGTGCTGACCATGCGCGAACGGGCACTCGACTGGCAAGGCAACAAACAGGGCCTGGCAGGGCAGGCGCGGCTGCGCATCTACTCCTCCGACCAGGTGCACACGTCGATCGACCGGGCGATCTGGGTGTCCGGCATCGGCGAGGACAATCTCGTGC
>NZ_RZQP01000069.1:0-27100 GCF_003998165.1 Mesorhizobium sp. M7A.F.Ca.US.007.01.2.1
CCCCTACTCCCCTACTGCCCTACTCCCCTACACATTCAGCAACAAATACTCCCGCTCCCACGGACTGATCACTTCCATGAAGGTCTCGAATTCCGCGCGCTTGATCGCCGCATAGGTCGCGGCGAACGACTTGCCCAGATGAGCGCAGAGTTCCTCGTCGCCCTCGAACAGGTCGACGGCTTCGAGCAGGCCGCGCGGCAGGTCGATCTCGTCGGCATTGGCCGTTGTCAGGACCGGGGGCTCGGCCTTGATCTTGTTGGTGATGCCGATCAGCCCGCAGGCAAGCGATGCCGCCAGCGCCAGATAGGGATTGGCATCGGAGGACGGGATGCGGTTTTCGACGCGCCGTGCCGCCGGATCCGAGCGTGGCACGCGAAACGCCGTGGTGCGGTTGTCATAGCCCCATTTGTTGTTGACCGGCGCCGACGCCGCCTGTGTCAGCCGGCGGTAGGAATTGACATAGGGCGCGAACATCACCAGCGCGTTCGGCACATGCTTCTGCATGCCGCCGATAAAGTGGAAAAAATCGTCGGTTTCCGAGCCGTCAGCGGCCGAAAAGATGTTCTGTCCGGTCTTCTTGTCGATGATCGACTGATGGATGTGCATGGCGGAGCCGGGTTGCCCCTGGATCGGCTTGGCCATGAAGGTGGCGTAGATCTCGTGCTTCAGCGCCGCCTCGCGAATGGTGCGCTTGAACATGAACACCTGGTCGGCCAGTTCGATCGGGTCGCCATGGCGCAGATTGATCTCCAACTGGCCGGCACCTTCCTCGTGGATCAGCGTATCGATCTCCAGGCCCTGGCTTTCGGAGAAATGGTAGATGTCGTCGATCAGTTCGTCGAATTCGTTGACGCCGGCGATCGAATAGCCGGCGCCGCCGCCGATCGCGCGTCCCGACCGGCCGACCGGCGGGGTCAGCGGATAGTCCGGGTCGGGATTCTTGCGCACCAGGTAGAACTCGATCTCGGGCGCCACCACAGGCTTCAGGCCGAGCTTGTCATAGGCGGCCACCACACGCTTCAACACGTTGCGCGGCGTGAACTCGACCGAGCGTCCGTCCTGGTGGACGAGGTCGCAGATGACCGCGGCCGTCGGGTCTTCTTCCCAGGGCACCACCGTCAGCGTCGACAGGTCGGGCATCAGTTTGAGGTCGCCGTCGTCTTCCGGGTAATGGAAGCCGTTGCCATCCTCGGGGTAGCCGCCGGATATCGTCGTCATGAAGACTGCCGACGGCAGCGCCAGCGAGGTGTTGGAGGTGAATTTCTTCGATGGCATCATCTTGCCACGCGCGACGCCTGCCTGATCGGGCGTGATGCACTCGATGTCCTCGATGCCGCGCCATTCCAGCCAGGCGCTGACTTCCTTCCAGTTCTTGACGCCTCGTTGGTTTTTCACGAAGGCAGGCGTGCGGGCGCGTCCTCCGCGGCTCGACGGACGGACTTCCTTTTTTGCAGGCGGCATCATTCACCAGATTGGGTTGCGGATTGTGGAGTATAGCCGCGCCCTCCTATGGAAGGGAAGGGGAGCCGCGTCGGGCATTGCCCGGTGCGGTTGAAAAACACGCCAATCGGCTTAGTTTCGGCCGTCCCAATTCCAATCGAGGCGTTCAATGCGGCGCAATGACAAACTGACGACGATCGGCTTCGACGCCGACGACACGTTGTGGCAGAACGAGCAGTTCTTCCGGCTGACGGAAAAGCGCTTTGCCGCCATGCTCGTCGACCATGGCGAAGCGGAGCACATCTCGGCACGATTGCTGGAGGCCGAAAGGCGCAACCTCGCTGTCTATGGCTTCGGCATCAAGGGATTTACCCTGTCGATGATCGAGACGGCGATCGAGGTCACGCAAGGCCGCGTGCCGGGCTCGGTCATAGCGGAGATTCTCGATGCCGGCCGCGAGATGCTGAGCCATCCGATCGAGGCCTTGCCGCACGCCCGCGAGACGGTCGAAAAGCTTGCCGGCGCATTCCGCCTCGTGCTGATCACCAAGGGCGACCTCTTCGACCAGGAGCGCAAGCTGGCTGGCTCAGGCCTGGGCGATCTGTTCGACGCGGTCGAGATCGTCAGCGACAAGAATGCCGCCACCTATAGCAGGCTCTTCAACCGCCACGGCGATGGTCCGGCGAAAAGCATGATGGTCGGCAACTCGCTGAAGTCGGATGTGGTGCCGGCCATCGAGGCCGGCGGGTGGGGTGTTCATGTGCCGCATGAACTGACCTGGGTGCTGGAGCATGTCGAAGCGCCGGTAACCGAATCGAGGTTCCGCCAGATATCCGATCTCGGGCAACTGCCCGGACTGATCGAAAGCATCATCGATCCCTGATCGCCGGGCGATCCGTGGTCGCCCGGCCTTACCTGGTTTCGATTCCGGACGGAAAAACCGCTACACACTTTCCCGCAATTGCCTCAGCGGCCGATCAGGCGATCGATCACCGGTTGCAACCGTTCGGGCGTGATCGGCTTGGCGATGACCACATCGATGACACCAGACAAGCCCAGACTTTCCGTGGTGCCATTCTTGGTGGACAGCAGGATTACCGGTGGCAGCGATTTGCCGGAGGCGCGGCGCAACGCGTCGATGCTGGACATCAGATTGTCGCAGTCCTTGTTGTCGGCGCCGCCGTCAAGGACAACCGCGCCGGGAATGAGCGACCGCAAGATCCTTGCCGCCGTGTCGGGAGATTCCGAAATCGGCTTGAGCCCGGATCGCTCGACGATCTTTGAAATCACCACGCGATTGATTGGCGACCTGCCGACGACAAGCACCTGCGACGGATCACGGATCGCCTCGGCGGTTGAGCCGCGGGTCACCAGATTCGGATGTCTTGGAGTCTCGCCTTCGCGATTCACCGGGCACACAAGTCAGCCAAGAAGCTCGCCCCTATTTCAATGCAGAGTTGAATCCGGAGCGCAATTGGCGTGAGATCGCAGCCTATGTCAAGTTGAAATAAAAGTGCCCGAAATCATCGCCGGGACAGTGAATTTCAAGCAACGCTACTGTACTCGACTGTCCACACGTGCATTTCATAAAAAGAAAATTCACCTGCGCAGGGGCTGCGCAGGTGAAGGGTCGGTTGCATGGATTTCAGTCAGCCGTGGCTCTGCTGCGTGACGATCACCGGGATCAGCAGATCGCCCCAGTTGCCGTCGCCGCCGTGATGTCGTGCCGAGCGCACGAGTTCCACCGAGACGCCCGCCTCGACCGCCTTCATAACCGACTGGTTGAGGCGGTGCAGGTCGTTGGCCAGCATGCGGATCGTCGCCTGCTGGTCGACGCTCATCGTCGTCGACTGTTCCTCGGCGCGTTCCTTGACGCGGCTTATCGATGCCATTGGTTTTCTCCTTGTGTCCCAAGCCCTGTCGGGCGTTTACTCTGAGTTTTTCTGTTCGCTATTCGGCGGCCGGTTTGAACTGCGCGTGCTCCGTCGATTCATGCATGGCGGTGGTCGACGACTGGCCGCCGGTGATCGCCATCGACACGGCGTCGAAATAGCCGGTGCCGACCTCGCGCTGATGCTTGGTCGCGGTGTAGCCATCGGCCTCGGCCGCGAACTCCGCTTCCTGCAACTCGGAATAGGCCGCCATCTGCCGCGCCTTGTAGCCGCGCGCCAGTTCGAACATGCCGTAGTTGAGCTGGTGGAAGCCGGCGAGCGTGATGAACTGGAACTTGTAGCCCATGGCGCCGAGCTCCTTCTGGAACTTGGCAATCGTCGCGTCGTCGAGGTTCTTCTTCCAGTTGAACGACGGCGAGCAATTGTAGGCGAGCAGCTTGTCGGGATGGTGCTTGCGCACGCCCTCGGCGAATTTCCTGGCCTGCGCCAGGTCGGGTTTCGAGGTCTCGCACCAGATCAGATCCGCGTAAGGCGCATAGGCGATGGCGCGGGCAATGCAGGGCTCGATGCCGTTCCTGACATGATAGAAACCCTCAACCGTGCGCCCGGCGTCGTGGTCGACGAAAGGCTGGTCGCGCTCATCGATGTCGGAGGTGAGCAGCTTGGCGGCTTCCGCGTCGGTGCGCGCGACGACCAGGGTCGGCGTGCCCATCACGTCCGCCGCCAGGCGCGCGGCGTTGAGGTTGCGGATGTGCGCCGCAGTTGGGATCAGCACCTTGCCGCCGAGATGGCCGCATTTCTTTTCCGACGCCAACTGGTCCTCATAGTGGACGCCGGCGGCGCCCGCCTCGATGAAGGCTTTCATGATTTCGAAGGCGTTGAGCGGCCCGCCGAAGCCGGCTTCGGCGTCGGCAACGATCGGCGCGAACCAGGTTTCGACCGAAAGCCCATTGCCTTCGGAGGTCTCGATCTGGTCGGCGCGCTGCAGCGTCCGGTTGATGCGCTTGACCAGTTCAGGCGCCGCATTGGCCGGGTAGAGCGACTGATCCGGATACATCGCGCCAGCCGTGTTGGCGTCGGCGGCAACCTGCCAGCCCGACAGGTAGATCGCTTTCAGCCCGGCGCGCACCTGCTGCATCGCCTGATTGCCGGACATGGCGCCGAGCGCGTTGACGAAGTCCTCCTCGTGGATGAGCTTCCACAGCCGATTGGCGCCCATTTCGGCAAGGCTCTGGCGGATCTGCACCGAACCGCGCAGACGCTTCACATCCGCCGCCGAGTAGGGTCGTTCGATACCGTCGAAGCGACCTTCCGGCGCCGATGGGACGAGGTTGTAAAAATCAGTCATTGGTCACTCCGAGGAATTGCTGATCTGTGTCAAGGCGTCAATCATTTGGGGGTAGTTGGGTATGACTGGATTTACATTTTTGCGTGAAATCAGCCACAAAAAACAGATAAACTGAGAGGATATAAGAGAAAACCTGTGTTGCGTTTGACAGAAGTGCGTTGTAAATTTGTCATTATTGTAAAAGGCCCGTGCCCAGGAAATTCGTGTAAATTGCTGTAAAGGACAGTCCGTGGCTGACCAGAAGATCTTCGCCGGGCCGCGCATCCGCCGCATTCGTAACGCCAAGGGCCTGACCCAGACGGCGATGGCCGAGGGTCTCGGCATTTCGCCGTCCTACCTCAATCTGATCGAGCGCAACCAGCGGCCGCTGACGGTGCAGCTGATCCTCAGGCTGGCCTCCGTCTACAAGGTCGATCCACACGAGCTGCAGGGCGAGGCGAGGGGATCTGTCGCTGCCTTGAAGGAAGTGTTCACCGATCCCCTGCTGGTCGGCGAGTTGCCGGGTGATCAGGAACTGATCGAGCTTGCCGAGGCGGCGCCCAATGCGTCCGCGGCCGTGATAAAGCTGTTCCGCGCCTATCGCGAGCAGGCCGAGCGCCTGTCCGACCTCAACGAATTGCTGGCACGCGAGGGTCGGGCGACGGCGCTCTCCGGCGCCCGCCTGCCGATCGACGAGGTGCACGAGATTTTCGAGCGCCGGCCGAACCATTTCGCTGCCCTCGAGGAGGAGGCCGCGGCGTTCACCTCGGTGCTCGATCCCGGCGACGATCTGTTCGGCGCGCTGAAGGCCTGGCTGAAGCGCGAATATGGCATCGTGGTCAAGGTGCTGCCGGTCGCGACCATGCCGAACTGGCGCCGCCGTTACGATCGTCATTCGCAGCGCCTGTTCCTGTCCGAACGCCTGTCGCCGTTCGACCAGTTGCGCGAAGTCGCGATGGAGGCCTGCCTGATCCGCATGACGGTCGCCGTCGCCGTCGAGATCCAGGCGCTCAAGCTGAGCACCGACGAGGCGCGCCGCCTGGCCCGCTTCGAACTTGGCCGTTATGCGGCGCATGCGCTGATGATGCCCTATCAGGCCTTTCACGCGGCTGCCGTGCGCGCCCGCTATGACATCGATGTCCTGCGTTCGCGCTTCGGGGTCTCCTTCGAACAGGCGGCCAACCGGCTGACCATGCTGCAGCGGCAGGGTGCCTCGGGCGTGCCGTTTTTCATGCTGGAGGTCGACAATGCCGGCAACCGCTTCCGCAAGGCCGGCAGCCAGGGCTTTCCTCAAAGCCGCTTTGGCGGCGGCTGTCCCAAGCTGCCCGTGCATGTCGCCTTCACCCAGCCCGGCCAGGTCTTCGTCGAGGCAGTGGAAATGCCCGACGGCGCCGAGTTCCTGTGCATCGCCCGTACGCTGGAAGGGCCGCAAGGCGCATTCTCGGAACGCCCGCGCCGCACCGCGCTGCTGCTCGGTTGCGACATCGGCTTTCGTGACGACATCGTCTATGGCGCGGCATTGCCCGGTGCGGCAATCACCGCAAAGGCCGGCACCGTCGCGGCGACGCCGGTCGGGCCTGCTTGCCGGCTTTGCGAACGCGTCGGCTGCCTGGCACGGGCAGAACCGCCGGTGACGCGCCCGCTCGGCCTCGACGAGATGGTGACGGGCCTGAGTGCTTTCGATTTTCAGTGACGCCGTGTTCTTCTGAAATGGAGCAAGGTGCCACAATTGTCGGCGGCCGCTGGCTCAGTTCCGGCCTGCGCCTTTGCGTTACGCGAACAGAGCATCTTTTTGTCGTCCCTTGCGCATCGTCCCGTCCACAAGAGCCCGACAGTGGCAGCCATGATCGATACCGCATCGCCGATCGTCGCATCGCCAGCCGTCTCGCCGCGCGAGGAGCGCGTCGGCATGCTTTTGGTCTTCCTCTCGGCGCTGATGTGGAGTTTCGGCGGCGCCATCGCCCGCTTCATCACTGTCGGTGACAGCTGGACGGTCATTTTCTGGCGATCCGTGTGGGCAGCCGCCTTCCTGGTCTGCTTCATGGTTTGGCGTGACGGCTGGCGTGGCATGCTGAAGCTGTTCCGTGACATGGGGTTGCCCGGCCTTGCCGTCGGGATCTGCTTTGCCACGGCATCGACCGCCTTCGTCGTGGCGCTCGCCTACACCACCGTCGCTAACATCCTTTTGATGCAGGCAGGCGTGCCGTTGCTGGCGGCGCTGTTTGCCTGGGCATTGTTTCGCGAAAGGGTTGGTGTCGCGACCTGGGTGGCAATCGCCGCCGTCATCACCGGCGTCGCCATCATGGTGTCGGAATCGCTCGATGGCGCCGTCTCGCCCATGGGCGATGGGCTGGCGCTGTTGATCGCGGTCATGTTTTCGGTCGCCACCGTCATCACCCGGCGGTTCTCCGGCGTGCGCATGACGCCGGCGACGTGCCTCGGCACCATGCTCGCGGCCGGCTTTGCCGTCTCGCAGGCATCGACCCTCGCCGTATCTGGCAGTGACATGGGCTTTCTGTTTGCCTTCGGCGTGGTCAATCTCGGCCTCGGCCTGGCCTTCTTCGCCACCGGCGCGCGACTGATCCCGGCGGCCATCGCGGCGCTGCTCGGCACGTTCGAGCCGATCCTCGGCCCGATATGGGTCTGGCTCATTCATTCCGAGGTGCCGTCGGGGCGCACCATCATCGGCGGCGCGGTTGTGGTCACGGCGCTGCTCGTCCATATCGGGCTCGAATTCAAGCGCCAGGCAAGGCCCGAACGCGCAGGGGTCACCGGGGTGCCGTCACCTAATTGAAGCGGCCTGCAGCTTTGCCATTGACAACGTCGCTGCGGCACGGGCAGGCTGGGAATACGGCAACAACAAGACAGGCGTATCTTGCCAAGTCTCCCAGCCGGTCCGATCGGGACCGGACCATATCGTCGTATCTCTGCCCGCGCCATGGCGAAAGCCTCTGACGGTATTGGCACGCCTCCCAGGCCGCCTCAGGGGCATCCAACCATCTCATCGAACCGCCTGCATGGTCTCGGCAGTTCGCGCTTGTCGCCCCTTGGAAAGCTCAATAGTCTGAAGAAAATGCCGGTCGCGCTGATGTCGCGACGAGCCGGTGAAGGAACACTCATCAAAGGAGAATAGCATGATCCGCAAAGCGCTCTGGCTTTCGGCAACGTCGGCATTCCTGACATTTTTCACCGTCGGCGGTCACGCCGAAGATCGTGTCGTCAACGTCTTCAACTGGTCGGACTACATCGACAGTTCGATCATCGACGATTTCACCAAGGAAACCGGCATCAAGGTCGTCTATGATACCTTCGATTCCAACGAAATCCTTGAGACCAAGCTGCTTGCCGGCGGCAGCGGCTATGACGTCGTCGTGCCCAGCGGCAATTTCCTTGCGCGCCAGATCCAGGCCGGCGTGTTCCAGAAGCTCGACAAGTCGAAGCTGCCCAACATTTCCAACATGTGGGATACGGTTTCGGAACGCACGGCCAAGTACGACCCCGGCAACGAATACTCGGTCAACTACATGTGGGGCACGGTCGGCATCGGCTACAACATCAAGAAGGTGCAGGCGGCACTCGGCACCGACAAGATCGACAGCTGGGATGTCTTCTTCAACCCCGACAGCCTGGCCAAACTGAAGGACTGCGGCGTCTACGTGCTGGACTCGCCGGCCGACATCATTCCGGCTGCACTGAAATATCTCGGCCTCGACCCGAACAGCACATCGCCCGACGATATCGCCAAGGCCGAGGAGACCTTGCTCAAGGTCCGACCTTATATCAGGAAGTTCCATTCCTCCGAATACATCAACGCGCTCGCCAACGGCGATATCTGCCTGGCCGTCGGCTGGTCGGGTGACGTGTTCCAGGCCCGCAACCGCGCGGTCGAGGCCAAGCAGGGCGTCGAGATCGGCTATTCCGTGCCGAAGGAGGGTGCGCAGATGTGGTTCGACCAGATGGCGATCCCTGCCGACGCGCCGCATGTCGCGGAGGCGCTCGAGTTCATCAACTACATGATGAAGCCGGAAGTTATCGCCAAGTCGTCGAACTACGTGCTCTACGCAAACGGCAACAAGGCTTCGCAGCAATTCGTCGACAAGGCACTGTTGGAGGATCCCTCGGTTTATCCCGATGCCGAGACCATAAAGAAGCTCTACACCGTCTCGCCATACGATCCCAAGACCCAGCGCGTCATCACGCGCACCTGGACCAAGATCGTCACCGGCCAGTAAGCAATCCGACACGGTCCCGGCAGCCACCTGCCGGGACCGTTTTTACCTGGGGCAAGAAGCAAGAAAATCAGGACGGAGTGGGACATGAAATCGCTTGGCAGCATCCGCAGGGATTTTGCACCGTGGAACGACCCGAACGCCAAGCCGTACATCCAGTTCGACAACGTCACCAAGAAGTTCGGTGACTTCACCGCCGTCAACAATCTGTCTCTGACCATCTTCGAGCGCGAGTTCTTCGCGCTGCTCGGTGCTTCCGGTTGTGGAAAGTCGACGCTGCTCAGGATGCTCGCCGGCTTCGAGGAGCCGACAGCCGGCCGCATTCTGCTCGATGGCCAGGATCTGCGCGGCATCCCGCCCTACCGGCGGCCGGTCAACATGATGTTCCAGTCCTATGCGCTGTTCCCGCATATGACGGTCGAGAACAACATCGCCTTCGGCCTCAAGCAGGACGGCATGCCGAAGCCCGAAATCGCATCGCGCGTTGCCGAGATGCTGAAGCTGGTCAAGCTCGAGCAGTTCGCCAAGCGCAAGCCGCATCAACTGTCCGGCGGCCAGCGCCAGCGCGTCGCGCTCGCCCGCTCGGTCGCCAAGCGGCCGAAGGTGCTGCTGCTCGACGAGCCGCTCGGCGCGTTGGACAAGAAGCTGCGCGAAGAGACGCAGTTCGAACTGATGGACCTGCAGCAGAATCTCGGCCTGACCTTCGTCGTCGTCACCCACGACCAGGAAGAGGCGATGACCATGGCCGATCGCATCGCCATCATCGACAAGGGCGAGGTGATGCAGGTGGCAACGCCGGCCGAAGTTTACGAGGCGCCGGGATCGCGTTTCGTCGCTGGCTTCGTCGGCAACGTGAATATGTTCGAGGGCAAGATCGCGCGTGGCGAGGCGGGCAGCGCCTGCATAGACGCCGGCAACGGCATCACCATCCGCACCGACAATGCCGGCACCGCCGGGGCCGGGACGGCCGTCACCTTCGCCATCAGGCCCGAAAAGATCAAGGTGTCGTCGAAGAAGCCGGCCGAGGCCGTCAACGCCATCGAGGGCGAGGTCTACGACATCGCCTATCTCGGCGACATGACCGTCTATCATGTCAGGCTGGACGACGGCCAGGTGGTGCGCGCCAGCACCATGAACGCGGCCCGCATCACCGAGGATCCGTTGAGCTGGAACGACCGCGCCTGGGTTTCCTTCCGGCCCGACGCCGGCGTCGTGCTGACGCGGTAGGGGGCGACCATGTCGAGCGCCGCCGTCACCACAGCATCAGCCTCTCCGGCATCCAATGCCGGCAGATCCATCCTTGCCAGGCTGGGTGCTGCCTTCGTTGGCCGACTGGTCATCATCATCCCGTATGTCTGGCTGCTGTTCTTCTTCCTCATTCCGTTCGTCATCGTCTTCAAGATCTCGCTGTCGCAGACGGCGATCGCCATTCCGCCCTATACGCCGGCGCTCGATTTCAGCGGCGGTATCTCAGGGTTCCTGGCTCAGCTGAAACAGCTCAGCCTCGACAACTACACCTGGCTGACGCAGGACGCGCTCTACTTCAACGCCTATGTGACCAGCGTCATCATCGCCGCGGTCTCGACGGTCCTGACATTGCTCGTCGGCTACCCCATCGCCTACGGCATGGCGCGCGCGCCGGCGACGATCCGCCCGACCTTGCTGATGCTGGTCATCCTGCCGTTCTGGACCTCGTTCCTGATCCGCGTCTACGCCTGGATCGGCATTCTCAAGCCCGAAGGGCTGCTCAATCAGCTGCTGCTCGCCACCGGCATCATCCACCAGCCGCTGATCATCCTCAACACCTATACGGCGATCTTCATCGGCATCGTCTATTCCTACCTGCCGTTCATGGTGCTGCCGCTCTATTCCGCTCTCGAGAAGATGGACTATTCGCTGATCGAGGCGGCCAAGGATCTCGGTTGCCCGCCGACCAGTGCGTTCTGGAAAATCACCTTCCCGCTGTCGCTGCCCGGCGTCATCGCCGGTTGTCTGCTGGTGTTCATTCCGGCTGTCGGCGAATTCGTCATTCCCGATCTGCTCGGCGGATCGCAGACGCTGATGATCGGCAAGACGTTGTGGAACGAGTTCTTCGCCAATCGCGACTGGCCGGTATCGTCGGCCGTGGCCGTCATCCTGCTGTTGCTGCTGATCGTGCCGATCATGCTCTTCCAGCGGGCTCAGGCGCGCGCTCAGGAAATGGACAGGTGACCTCATGAACGCCACCTGGAGCCGCTTCAACATCACCTCGATCGTGCTTGGCTTTGCCTTTCTCTACCTGCCGATCGTGCTGCTCATCGTCTTCTCGTTCAACGAATCGAAACTGGTCACGGTCTGGGGCGGTTTCTCGACCAAATGGTACGTCTCGCTGTTCCACAACCAGGGTCTCATGGACGCGACCTGGGTGACGGCGCGTGTTGGCCTGATCTCGGCCACGGTTGCGACGGTGCTGGGCACGCTGGCGGCACTCACCTTGACCCGCTACACGCGCTTCAAGGGCAGGGTGCTGTTTTCCGGCATGGTCTTTGCGCCGCTGGTCATGCCGGAAGTCATCACCGGCCTGTCGCTGCTGCTGCTCTTCGTCGCCGTCGGGCTCGACCGCGGCTTCCTCACCGTGACGCTCGCCCACATCACGCTGACCATGTGCTTCGTCGCCGTGGTCGTGCAGTCGCGGCTCATGACTTTCGACCGCTCGCTGGAGGAAGCCGCGATGGATCTTGGCGCCACGCCGGTGAAGACCTTCTTCCAGATCACATTGCCGGTCATCATGCCGGCGATCGTCTCCGGCTGGATGCTGGCTTTCACCCTTTCGCTCGACGATCTGGTCATTGCCAGCTTCACCTCGGGGCCGGGCGCGACGACGCTGCCGATGAAGATCTACAGCCAGGTTCGCCTCGGCGTGACGCCGGAAATCAACGCCGCCTGCACCATCCTGATCGCCGTCGTGGCGATCGGCGTCATCATCGCCTCGCTTGCCAACAAGCGGCGTGAGGTGCAGCGCCAGCTCGACGAGCAGGCCGCGCAACGCGGCTGAAGACGAAAACGCGACCGCTTATTCCCCCGAAACGCCGCGGCTGATCGGGGAAATGAACGGCGTGCTCCAGGTTCCGCCGACGAAGAACGACGACTGGTTGGGGCCTTGCTGGCCGTTGGCCTGCGTTGCCGCCTGATCCGGCTGAATGACGCCGCCGGACAAGGCCAGTCCGCGCCCGGCGTAGGACGCGATGCCGGACAGCCAGATCTTGTACTTCGCTGAATTGGCCTCGGCCTTGTCGATTCGCGCCACGCCCTTCGAAATGGTTGCCTTGATCTCGGCACCGTCGATCGGCAATGTTGCGTCGGAGACATCGTCGAGCGCGAAGAAGCCGCCCTGTTCGGTATGTTTGAGGAAGGCCGGCAGGTTGAGCTTGCTCAACGCACCCGGCCCGAAGGTCGCCGAGACCGAGCCGTCGGCATTGTCGAAGATGGAATCCCAGGTTCTGCCCGGCCCCTTGAGGATCACCGAGACGGTGCCCGTGCCGACCGGCACCAGCCGCGTCATCCCTGCCGCCGTGCCGAAAGCACCGCCGTCGATGTCGGACGCCAGAAGGCGGATTTCGACTTGCGAGCCTTCCGGCTTGCGATCGAAGCGAAGGCTGGTCTGGATGTTGCCGCCGAAGGCCGAGGCATCGGAGATGTCGAAGACGGACAGACCATCCTTGACCTGTGCGGTGGCGGCGACGTCGGCGAGCTGGATCGGCCCCGCCGTGGCGTGCGCCGCCGACAGCCTGAGATCGAGATTGATCTTGTCGGCGAAACTTGTGTCGATTTCGCCAGGCCCCGCCCCTCCGGTCGGCACCAGCGGGGTGAAGGCCGACAGAAACGATCTGAGGTCGAGCGTGTCGAAGGCGAGCGTGCCGGAGATCACCGGTTGTGCTTCACCAAGCGAGAGGTCCAGCGCACCCATCCCCGGATTGTTGTCGAGTGCAATCGCCGTGTTGTCGAACTTGACGCGCCCGCCGGTCGCGGTGATCTTGCTCGAAATGCTGACCGAGCCGATCGCCGCACCCGGAGCGATGCCGGCCTGCGACCATTCCAGGACACGCCGCAGCGAGGGTGCCGAGAACTTCGCTTGACCGTCGAAATAGGTATTTTCAGACATGCTGGCCGTGCCGTCGAACGAGAAGGTGGCGGGCGCCGCCTTGAAGGACAGTGTCAGCGGCGCCGTGCCGCCGGCAAACAGCACAAGCGGTTTGGCCGAGGCGACGTCCAGCGCGACGCTTTCGCCCCGCCAGATGCCGGTTGCCGACAGCGTCGCATTGCTGTTCATCGCCGCCCAATTTGCCTGACCGTTCAAACTGCTCAGGATCTCGACGTCCTTGCCGCCGATGGAGGCTACCATGCGGCCGTCACGAAACTCGACCGTGCCGAAGGTGTCGGTAGGCAGCTTGTCGAGGTCCGGTTTGGCGGGGTCGGCGTTGACCAGGCCGCGCGCCGTGTCGATGGAGCGCGTGATGCGCCCGCCGGTCGGGACAGCGGGTAGGAAAAGGCCGGCAGGCGTGCGCTGGACCCGGATCGTCGGCCGCACCAGCCGCGCCGTCGAAAACACCACGTCGCCGCGCAAGGCCGCCATGGCGGAAAGGTCGACCTCGACCCGTTCTGCCTCGACCACCGGCGGCGCCTCGGTGTCGGTCCATTGTGACAGCGTCACATCGGTCAGGATGGCGCGGAATGTCGGCCAGACCTCGATACGCGGCGAACCGTCGATGGCGACACGGAAGCCGCTCCACGCACTCATTTCCCAGGCGATGCGGTCGCGCACGATACGGGTGGAGGCAATCAGCGGCAGGGCGGCAACGACCAGCGCGACGACGATCACGGCAGCGCCGATCGCCCATATTCCGCGCCGGATCATAGATGATGGCATATGGCCCCGTATGCTTCCATTCCGACAATCGCCCGACGGGTGTAACCCCAGGTGTCACCACGACCCCGGTCGTCACCACGGCCCCGGTCGTCACCACGACTCCAGTCGTGACCAGGACTTCCGGCCGTCACTACGACTTCAAGTTGTCACTACGACTTAGGGCTGAGGCATTTCAAGTCTTTATGGCCCGGCGATGGCATTTGCGCACATCTGGTCGCATCAGCCGAACAAAATCTTGCTCTGCTGCGCTGCGATATGCATAAGCGATGGCGACCGTGGAGGAACGATCATGGCTGCCGAACAACCGCTCTGGACCCCGACGCAAGACCAGATTGACGCAGCACCCTTGACCGCCTTCACCAAAGCCGCCGGAGTCAAAGCCGGCGTAGCGTTTTCCTCGTATTCGCAGCTTCACGCCTGGTCGGTCGAGGACCGTGAAGGGTTCTGGAGCCTGGTCTGGGATTTCTGCGGCATCGTCGGCGACAAGGGCGACAAGCTGCTCGTCGACGGCGACAAGATGCCCGGCGCTTCTTTCTTTCCCGATGCGACACTGAATTTCGCCGGGAATCTGCTGAAGAAGACCGGCTCAGGCGACGCAATCGTGTTTCGCGGCGAAGACAAGGTCGAGCGCCGGCTGTCCTGGAACGAGTTGCACGCGCTGACCTCGCGGCTGCAGCAGCTTTTCCTGTCGCTCAAGGTGAAGAAGGGCGACCGCATTGCCGCCATGATGCCCAACATGCCGGAGACCGTCGCCGCCATGCTGGCCGCCGCCTCGGTCGGCGCCGTCTGGTCGTCCTGCTCTCCCGATTTCGGCGAGCAGGGCGTGCT
Source organism: Mesorhizobium sp. M7A.F.Ca.US.007.01.2.1 (assembly GCF_003998165.1). Classification (NCBI taxonomy): domain Bacteria; kingdom Pseudomonadati; phylum Pseudomonadota; class Alphaproteobacteria; order Hyphomicrobiales; family Phyllobacteriaceae; genus Mesorhizobium; species Mesorhizobium sp. M7A.F.Ca.US.007.01.2.1. The sequence continues at coordinate 14,623 of NZ_RZQP01000069.1, forward strand.
CGACAGGTTCGGCCAGATCGAGCCCGTCGTCTTCATCGCGCCGGATGGCTATTGGTACAATGGCAAGGCGATCGAAGTCGCCGACAAGATCGCCGCGGTCGCGGCCAAGCTCGGCACTGTCCGCAAGATCCTGGTCGTCGACTATCTCGGCACATCGAGCGATGTCGCCGGGATCATCGACAAGGCGGTGGCGCTGGAAGAGGCGCTGTCGCCCTTCGCCGGCAAGCCCGTCGCCTTCGAGCCGCTGCCGTTTTCGCATCCGCTTTACATCCTGTTTTCGTCGGGAACGACCGGCATTCCCAAATGCATCGTCCATTCGGCCGGCGGCACGCTGATCCAGCATGTCAAGGAACACCGGCTGCATGCCGGTCTCACCGACGGCGACCGCTTTTTCTACTTCACCACCTGCGGCTGGATGATGTGGAACTGGCTGGTGTCGGGGCTCGCTTCGGGTGCGACGCTGCTGCTCTATGACGGTTCGCCCTTCTACCCCGACGGCAATGTGCTGTTCGATTTCGCCGATGCCGAGAAGATGACTTTCCTCGGCACCTCGGCCAAGTTCATCGATTCCGTGCGCAAGGCCGGCCTCAAGCCGATCCGCACGCATGATCTGTCCACTGTGCGGGCAATCTCCTCCACCGGCTCGCCGCTGTCGCCGGAAGATTTCCGCTTTGTCTATGACGGCATCAAGAAGGACGTACATCTGGCCTCGGTCTCCGGCGGCACCGACATCGTCTCCTGCTTCGTGCTCGGCGTGCCGACGCAGCCGGTCTGGACCGGCGAGATCCAGGGACCCGGCCTCGGCCTGGCCGTCGATGTCTGGGACGACGACGGCAGGCCGGTCCGACAGGAGAAGGGCGAGTTGGTCTGCGCAAAAGCCTTTCCGGCGATGCCGATCGGCTTCTGGAACGACCCCGATGGCAAGAAGTACCGGGCGGCCTATTTCGAGCGCTTCGACAATGTCTGGTGTCATGGCGATTTCGCCGAATGGACCGAGCATGGCGGCCTCATCATCCATGGCCGCTCCGACGCCACGCTCAACCCGGGCGGGGTGAGGATCGGCACGGCGGAGATCTACAATCAGGTCGAGCAGATGCCTGAGATCCTGGAAGCATTGTGCATCGGACAGGACTTCGACAACGACGTGCGCGTCATCCTGTTCGTGCGCCTGGCCGCCGGCGTGCAGCTCGACGAGGATCTGGAAAAACGCATACGGGCAAAAATCCGTAGCGGCGCGAGCCCGCGTCACGTGCCGGCAAGGATCGTCGCCGTCACCGACATCCCACGCACCAAGTCGGGCAAGATCACCGAGCTTGCGGTGCGCGACGTGGTGCATGGCCGCGCCATCAAGAACAAGGAGGCGCTCGCCAATCCAGAGGCGCTTGAGCTGTTCAAGAACCTGCCGCAATTGGCCGAGTAGCTGCTAATGCATGTCGCTCAAAAGTGGCCCGGTTTTGAGGCAACGACACGTATGAAAAAGTGACTTCGGAATGGTTAACGAAATATCTCGCTAGAATTTACCTAGATTTCATGAGTGGTACACATTCGTAAATTTTCCGGCGCCCCGGTAAGGGGTTGTTAAGGTCCGGCGTCGATAGTCGCAGGTAACTTGAGGGAGAAATCCCGTTCCTCAGCCCCGAGGATCCGAATTCGCTCAAGCCCCCGTTGTGACAGCAATCCCATCTCTTAAGGCGCCTTTGGGCGCCTTTTTCTTTTTATCGGGATCGAAGCGTGGAGGGCTGATCTATTCCGCGAGCACACGGGTCGATGGAAAAGCGACCTCGACCAAGGTGCCTTCGCCCGGGGTCGAATTGATGGTGAACCGGGCACGGTTGGCTTCCACCATCGCTTTGGTCAAAGGCAGTCCAAGCCCGGTGCCGTCGCCGCGTCCGCGCTTCAGCGCGTTGATCTGCTTGAACGGCTTCAGCGCCTGCTCGATCTCGGCATGGCTCATGCCGATGCCGGTGTCGCGCACCCGCATGACGACGTCGCCCGACGTCTCATAGGCGGTCGAGACGATCACCTGGCCGCCGGCCTGGGTGTAGCGGATGGCATTCGACAGGATGTTGAGCGCGATCTGGCGCACGCTGCGCAGGTCCGCCACCACTTCCGGCAGCCGCGAAGCGAAGCTGGAGCGGATGATGACCCGTTCGCGATTGGCCTGCGGCTGCATCATCGCCACCGTCTCGGCCAGCGTGTCGTTGAGCGACACCGCCTCATAGGCCATCTCCTGCTGGCCGGCCTCGATCTTGGAGATGTCGAGCAGGTCGTTGACCAGGTCGAGCACATGATTGCCCGAGCGGTTGATGTCGCGCAGATAGTCGCGGTAGCGGTCGTTGGCGACAGGTCCGAACTTCTCGTCGACCATCAGTTCGGAAAAGCCGATGATGGCGTTGAGCGGGGTGCGGATCTCGTGGCTGATGCGGGCGAGGAAATCGGTCTTCTGCGAGGACGCGCGCTCGGCCACCGCACGTGCCTGCGTCAAGTCCTCTTCGGCCCGCTTCCACTGCGTGATATCGCGAACGACGGCGCAGAAGCCGCTGTCGTTGGGCAGCCGGCCGATGGTCATGAACAGCGGAATGAAGCGGCCTTGCGATTCGCGACCGATCACCTCACGGCCGTCGTTCATGACACTCGCCACGCCGGGCTCGGACAGTCCGTTGAGATAGTCGCGTGCCGCGCGCTGACTTTCGATGGCAAACAGCGAGGCGAACGGCTTGCCGGTCACATCGTCGCTGTCGAAGCCGAACAGTGCTTCGGCCGGCCGGCTGATCGATCGGATGGTGCCGTCACGGCCGATCAGCACGACGCCGTCGGTGGCGGTGTCGATAATGGTGCGCATCTCGGCGATGCGCGCCTTGAGCTCGGAAATATCCGGCTGCGTCTGCTCGTCGCCAACCACATGCAGGCTCGCCGGCGCATCATCCTCGCCGGAGCGTCGCACGACCAGCATCAGCGCCTTGCCGTCGCGCCAGGGGACAGAGCGCAAAATGGCCTCGATCGGGAATTCCTGTCCATCACGCGTCTTCAACCGCAGCGCGCGATCGGTGCCGTCGGAAACGCCGTCGTCGGCATAGGGGTCGGCAAACAACGCGCCGAGGCCGCCGGCATCCGCCAGATCGTCGAGCGCCTCGTAGCCGGTCAGGCTGAGGAATTCCTCGTTCGCATAGTGCAACTGGTCTCCGGAATGGATGAGCAGCGGCACGGGCAGCTTACCGAGCAGCGACGTGTCCGGGGCCTTGTGTTCATCTCCGGCGGAAAACGCCGACGGCACGAACCCTTCGGCCTTGAGCGGCGGAACCTGCAGGCGAGGGCGCTCGACGCGTATTTCCGCAGCGTCGCCTGCATTGACGGCCTGCGCGGCAACCGCCTGCTCGTCAGGCGATGCGGCTTCCTCGTCGGGCTGCGCCCAATCCTCGCTGTCTTCGGCATCGCGAAAATCTGCTGACGTCATGCTGTCGTCATCGAGGACATCATGTGTCGCGTCAGTGGCTTCAGGCTCTTCGCCGGGCGAAACCGCAGCGGTGTTCTCTGGTTCCGCCGCCACGGGGCCACGTTCGTCATCTTGGCCGGCATAGTCCAGCAACGAGCCCGTCACATTCATCCCAGGGGGGGCTTCACGAGCCGCTTCGTCCGGGTGACCGTCAAGCCGTGCCAGATCCTGCTCGTCTTCGGCATCGACATCGGTCTCGGATGGCTCGACCGGTTCGTTCTCTGGCCCTGACGCAGGGATGCCGCCGGTGCGCATCGGGTCGTCGGACGCCTTGACCGGAGCCTCGGTCTCCGCTGCCGACGCCTCAGCAGTCTCAGTCTCTGGTGGCTCGACCGGAGCACTCTCCTTCTTCAGCCGCTCGCCGATTTCGCGGAAGGCGCTGCGTTCCAGGGTCGAGAGGCCCTTGTCGTTGGCTGGCTGGCGATGTTCGGCGAGCCGGATCACCTTGTCGGCAAAGCGCCGCTCCTGTTTCGGCACGATGGTCAGCGCCGGCACCTCGCCCTTGAACGGATCCGATGCCTGAGCGTCCTCGGCCCTGGGCTCCTCAGCGTTCGGCTGTTCGGGCGCGGGTTGGATGACTTGCGGTTCCGGCGTTGCCGGCGCCCGGCCATTGGGCACCAGCGCCATGCCGATGGCCTCCGGATCGACGACCGCGTCGCTGGCGCGGGCAACGCCGAAGCCGCGGAAACCCTCGAAGGCGCGGCTGCGCCCATAGACAGGCAGCGCCGCCAGGTCGACGGGTATCTTCAGATCGGTGCCGACGACCGGCCACAGCACGGAGCGTCCGGACCAGGTATCGCGCCGTTCGAGGAGCCCCGATATCTCGCCCGAGGGGTCGAGGCCGAATGTGGCGGCGACATCCCTGAAGCGTCGGCCAATCACGTCGGCCGCCGGCTTGCCGACGATGTCGGCGAATTCCGGCGACAGCGCGCTGAACTTGCCTTCGGCATCGGTGCGCCAGACGAAGCGCACCGGCGCCGCTGCGCGGTCTATCGCCGAGACGGTCGTCGGCGTGGCCGCGGAGGTGGACTGGACTTCCAGGGCCGCCGGTTCTTGAGGCGCTTCAGGTCCGGACGCAGCTGGTCGCGGCGCCTGTTCCCCTCCGTCCTCGCCGGCGTTGAAGTACCAATGGTCGTGTTGCGCCGGTGTGGGCTCTGCTGCCGCCTGATCGCTGTTGGCAGCCGTCGGCGCCTGCCCGATCACGTCGGTGATCGCATGCGGCTGCGATGCGGCGACGTCCTCGGTCGGCAGTGCGGCGCCTGGTTCCTCGGTCGGCGTCTCGCCACCCTGTTCCGGCTGCGAAGCCGCATCGCCAGCTGGTGCCGCCTCGGCAATGGTTTGCGTGAGGTGTTCGCCCGCAGGGGCTGTGTCGTCGAGCTGGTCCTCGTCGATCACCACCAGCAGATGCCGCTCCTCGGTCAATCTTGCCAGCCCCGCCGGGTAGGAGGCCGTGCCGCCCGGGACAAGGCGCTTGACGATGCGGTCGCTCTCGGCTGCGACGTCGGCAACCAGTGCTGCCAGCGTCTCCGGCAGGATGCCCAGTGCCGAAAATCCTTCCGAGGCCGCCTCAACGTTGCCCCTGGCATCGACAAAGGCGATGAAATGACCATCCTCGGTGAAGCCGCTAATGGCGCGCGCGGCGATTTCGCCGGCACTGCGTGACCCTGTCTGAGCCGCCGGCACTGCCAGCATGATCGCCTTCTCGGCGTCCGGCATGGTCACCGCACTGGCCAGGAAGCCGACGGCGCGGCTGGTCATGCCGGTCGCCAGCCGCACCATGATGGCGCGGTCGCTGCCAATCTCGGGAAATCCGCTGGTCGCCATGATCTGGCGCCTGGCGATCACGGGCAACTGCGCCGAGGCGCCTATGATCGCCTCGATGTCGGGATAACCGAACATCGCGGCTCCTGGCCCATTGGCCCAGATCACCTGCTCCAGATCCGCCGACAGGATCGCGATCGCGTCGCCTGCGGCAAAGCGCTGGCGGACCGCGTCGAGCACGGCGACATCAAGGAAGGAATATTCGGACGGCATGCGCTTGGCGGACCTCACGGAGCGGCGATTTTGCAGTTAACGCTTTGTTAATAAAAGCCGGAGGCGCGAAGGTCCACAAGCCAGAACGTGCAAAGGCTGGAATCTGGGCTCTTGGTTAACGGCCCAAAAGAAATTTATGGTGCACTGCAACAAAGATATTGCAATGCACAAAATTTGCCTTTATATTGCCATCATACATGAACGAGACGGCTTTCTGTCAAAGCCGCTGCCGCTGAAAAGGATGGAAAATGTCCAGGACCAAGACCGCCGAGACGATCGAAAACGTTGAATTCCCGAGCTTCGACGCTTCCAAGGCCACTGACCAGATTCGCGCTTTCGCCGAAAAGGGCGTTGAGCAGTCGAAAGAGGCTTATGCCAAGCTGAAGACCGGCGCCGAGGAGACCCAGAAGGCTCTGGAGTCGACCTACGAGACCGCCAAGACCGTTTCCAACGACCTGTCGCTCAAGACCATCTCCGCTTTGCGTGCCAATGCCGAGGCCGGTTTTTCCCACCTCGAAGCCCTGATCGGCGCCAAGTCGCTGTCGGAAGTCGTCGAGCTGCAGACCGCCTTCCTGCGCAAGCGCGTCGAATCGACCGTCGAGCAGGCCAAGGACTTCCAGGCCGTTGCCTCCAAGGCCGCCGAGGACGTCTCCAAGCCGATCAAGACCGCCTTCGAGAAGGCGATGAAGGAAATCAAGGTTGCCTAACATTTGCGCATGATCTGAAGATGCAACAAAAGGTCGCATTTTCTTAAAAACGATCAGGTGTATGATGGCAGCCATCAAGGAATACCCGGTGAGTGGAACCTCCTCCCTCTGCTCCCCGGGGTGACCAGCCAGCACCTCCTCCCGCTGGCTCGTAACAGAAAAAGGCCGGCACCTCCTCCCGCCGGCCTTTTTCTTTGTCCGTCGCCTGGTCCTTGCCTGCGCCTTCTTGCCGGGCGAATGCCGCGCCGATGTGGGGAAGTGACCTTTGCTTTCCAAAAGCCTTGAATTAGAATCCATAAGCCCGTAAGGACGCATCGCCGAACGACAGAGCGGCGGATGAGTTTCTGTTTCGATCCGCTCAGGCAACGTGCCGTTGTAGCTCAGATGGTTAGAGCGCCGGATTGTGGATCCGGAGGTCGCTGGTTCGATCCCAGCCAACGGTACCATAAATAGAGACATAATTTCAAAGACTTAAAGGCTTCTGGTTAGCTAGGCTGGCTTGGGTGTCGGTGCGTCTTATGGACGTGTACCATTCTGGTGCCATAGGGAGGCCGTCCAGCTATGACGGTCGACAAAATGGCGGTCAGCCGGGAGCGAACCCTGCCAATGACGTCAGCCGTCGTTTCGCCTGAGATCTTTGCGCAGCCAAAAAAGCCGTCGTCCACACGGAACCTTTGCTTGCGGAAACCGCAGGCCAAGTTGCTACCCTCTCGCCGGGAGCGGCATTGCTGGCCTGGTGGTGCGCCGATCTGGTTCCGACGCAAAAGCTGCGTTGGCCGCGGCCGGTGCCCTAATTCCCTTCTTGGCCAAGGCAGATACTCCAGCGTTCAGTTGGGCTCCAGTGCGTACCGCCTCATTTTCAGCAGCCCTGTATGAGGCGATCTCGAATCATCTCTGCAATCGGGATCGCCGAGGTGGCGGCGGGGGAAGGCGCGTTGCAGACGTGCAGCATGCGGTCCGTTTGTGCGAACAGGAAATCATGGATGAGGGCACCGTCCTTGCGCACGGCTTGCGCGCGGATGCCTGCTTCGTGCGGGAGCAGGTCGGCGAGCTTGAGGCTCGGACAGTATTTCCGGCACTCCTTCAGATAGCCTGGCTTCCAGAGCGAGTTGCGGAGTTCCGTTACCGCAGATCCGCGGTTGGCGAACACGGTTTTCCAGAAGCCGGGAAACAGCGCGTAGTCGGCCATGTCCGAAACATTGAACGAAAGCCGTGGATAGCCTTCGCGGGCAAAACCGATAACGGCATTCGGCCCGACCGTGACGCTGCCGTCGATCATCCGCGTCAGGTGCACGCCAAGGAAGGGCAGGGCTGGATCCGGGACGGGATAGATCAGATGGCGGACAATGTCGTTCTTCGATGCGGGAAGGCGATAGTATTCGCCGCGGAAGGGAACGATGCGATGCTCGATCGAAAGCCCGGCGAGCACGGCCAGCCGGTCTGATTGGAGACCGCCGCAGACCACCAGTTTTTTCGCCTGCCAGTTTTCGCCGGCCGACGCGATATCGACGGAATCGATGACTTCGCGAATGCCGGTGACGCGCGTCGACAGGCGGATCTCGCCGCCAAGCGCCCTGATGCGCCGCCCCATGGCTTGGCAGACATCGGCATAGCTGACGATGCCGGTCGAGGCCACGAAAAGCGCGCCGAGACCGCGGATGTTCGGTTCCCGCTCCTTCAATTCACCCTCGCTGACGCGCCGGACTTCGATCGTGTTCTGCTTCGAGCGTTCGTGGAGCGCCTCCATGCGCTGCACTTCGAGTGCGGAGGTGGCGACGAGCAGTTTGCCGCAGACATCGAAGCGGATGCCGTTCTCCTGGCAGAAGGCCTTGGTGGCATCCGCGCCCTTGCGGCAGAGCTCGGCCTTCAGGCTGCCTGGCGGATAGTAGATGCCGGCATGGATGACACCACTGTTGTGGCCGGTCTGGTGCTTGCCGAGAGCCTCCTCTTTTTCCAACAGGATCAGGCTGCAGCCGGGATATGTTTCCAGCAGCCGCATGGCCGTCGCCAGGCCGACGATGCCGCCGCCGATGACGCAGTAGTCGAAAATCATTGTTGTAGCCCTTGCCTGCCCGATTATGCGTGCGCCGTCTGACGATCGCCATAGTCGAAATAGGCCTTTTCCAGCGCATGCCCGTCGGCAAGCTCGCTTGCCGAACCCTCCAGCGCGTTATGGCCGTTGCGCGGCACGTAGACGCGGGAAGCGAGGTCGAGAATGCGAGCGGTGGACCGTTCGACGACGAGCAGGGTCAGCCCGCTGGCGTTAAGCTGGCGGAGGCTTTCGTAGACCTGGTCGATCACCAGCGGCGCAAGGCCAAGCGACGGTTCATCGATCATCATCAGCGACGGGCGCTGCAGGATGGCGCGGGCGATGGCAAGCTGCTGCTGCTCGCCGCCGGAAAGGTGGCCGGCAACGCCGCGGTAGCGGGTCCTGAGGATCGGAAGATTTCCAGAACCCGTTCCCAGATCGGCGGCCGCTTCGGCCTTGTCCTTGCGGATCATGCCGCCGAGCAGCAGGTTTTCCCGCACCGTCAGTGTCCGGAAGATACTGCGGCCTTCCGACACCAGTGCCAGGCCCTTCCGGCATAGCTTTTCCGGCGCCTGGCCGGCGATCGACTCGCTGTTGAAGGCAAGCGTGCCCCCGGTCGGCGCCATGGCCCGGAAATTGATTTCAGAAGCGTGGATTTGCCGGCGCCGCGATCTGGCCTCGTCGTTCCCGGCAAGCAGCAGCTGACGATCAATCTCCTCGCGTGGTATCGACATCTCACGGCGGCCAGATATCGCTGCCCTGATATCAAGTGTGTAGACCGGACGCCGCTGCGGAATGCCAAAGGATAGTGCTCTTTGACAATCTTCCCCTTCACTGAAGCCACCCCGATCCAGTTCCAGCAGCCCCTGCCGAGGACCTCGGACGTCGTGATCATCGGCGGCGGGGTCATTGGCGTGACCACGGCACTGTTCCTGGCGCGGCGGAACGTCTCGGTGACGCTGCTGGAAAAGGGACGCATCGCCGCCGAGCAATCCTCGCGCAACTGGGGCTGGATCCGGCAGCAGGGCCGCGATGCCGACGAACTGCCGATCGTCATCGAAGCGCAGCGCCTCTGGCGGCAACTGGCACAGGAATGTGGCGAGGACATAGGACTGAAGCAGACGGGCGTTACCTATCTTGCGCGAACAGACAAGGAGATGGCCGGCTTCGCGAAATTCCTGAAGATCGCCCAGGCTCATGGCGTCGACACGCGTCTCCTCGACCAGGGTGAGCTGGCAAGCCTGATCCCGGCCATGTCGCGACTGTTCAAAGGCGCAATGATCACTCCATCGGACATGCGGGCAGAACCTTGGGTCGCCGTGCCCGCGCTTGCTCGCCTGGCGGCCCGCGAAGGCGCGACGATCATCGAGAATTGCGCGGCACGTATGCTCGACATCTCCGCGGGACGCATCAGTGGCGTCTGGACCGAGAAAGGGCTCATCGCGGCCTCGAGCGTCCTCGTCGCCAGCGGCGCGTGGACGTCGCTGTTCCTGCGCGCCCACGGCATCTCGATTCCGCAGCTCAGCGTCAGGGCGACTGTCGCTGCGACAGCGCCGATGGCGGAAATCCACGCCGGTGCCGCCGCGGACGAACGCATCGCTTTCCGGCGCAGGCAGGATGGCGGGTACACGCTCGCATCGGGAGGCAGCAGCCAACTCTACATAGGGCCGGACGCATTTCGCCATGCAGGCAAATATGTCAGCGCCCTGATGGCCAATCCGTTCGGCACACGCTACCTGCCGGCCGCGCCGCGAGGCTACCCGGACGGCTGGTCGACCCCGCGCAGCTGGAACGCGGATGAAGAAAGCCCTTTCGAACGGATGCGCGTCCTCAATCCGGCTCCCGAGACGTCGGCGCTCCGCGCCATCGACGGCGGGTTCAGGGAGCTTTTCCCTCAGTTCACGACCGTACCGCTCAAGGCGAGCTGGGCGGGCATGATCGATGCGATGCCTGATGTCGTGCCCATCGTCGATCGCGCCGCTGCGTTCCCAGGCCTCGTTGTCGCGACCGGGATGAGCGGCCACGGCTTCGGCATAGGACCCGGAATGGGCCGCATCCTGTCCGATTTGATCCAGGGCAACGAGACCGGGCACAATCTCCACAGGTTCCGTCAATCCCGTTTCAGCGACGGCAGCCCGATCCGATTGGGACCATCGCTGTAAGTATTTCTGCCGCCCGCCAGCCCATCCGCTCTGGCCTTGAAGAACCGGACGAGGGCTCAGGTGCCGCATGCCCGGGCGTAGATCTCGATGCTTCGCTGGACGTGATCGATCGCGATCTCCTCGACGTCGCAGCCGCGGGCGGCCCAAGCGAGCGCCGAAGGCAGGTGCTGGAGAAACAGCGTCACCGGCACCTTGCGGCCCTTCAACGCGTCGAAGAGCCGGTCGCAGGCGGCACGGGCTTGCGGGGTCGCCCAATAATATCGGATGCGATCGGAATAGGAGTAGTGGCGCAGCGTCCGCTTGTCGGCATCGCTGCCATGATAGTGGCTTGCCCAGTTCTTGGGCGCGGCTTGCATCAGCTCTTCCATGGCCTGATAAAGCGGCCGCTGGCCATAGAAAGGCACCAGATCGGAAGCGATCAGGTCGAGCGCGTACAGCGCCTCGCGCAGTTTGAAGGTCAGCTCGGGGCCGACCTTGAGGATGGCGAAGCCATCTTCGACGAGTTCACGCAGCGGCCTCTCGCCCTGATAGTCCGTCGAATGCGCTTCGAAAATGAGCGACGGCAATGTGTTCAGAGTTGCCGCCAGATCGCTGGCCTTGGTCCGATCGTAAAAAATCACATTCTGGTTGCCGAACTCCACGCCCGGCTGCACGACAAGCCCGATGACGCGGGAAAACGCGCTTTCAAGCCCGGCGGCCTGGAATGCTTTGGCGTGAATGGCATGTGTCTGGCGAGCCGCCTCCGGACTGGTCGGGGTGATCGCATCCAAAGCGTGATCGGCGCCACCGGGAGGCGGCACCTCCGTCCCGATGATGTAGACCGGGCTTGCCCCGCCGCTCTGCGCGGCCGCCTGTTCCGCGACGCCCGCCATTCTGGCTGCGCGCTCGGCCACCGTATGGTCGTCTAGCGTCGCCGGTTCACCCGCGCAGCCCATCGATGCATCGAGATGGATCTTGCGGAAGCCGGCGCGGACATAAGCATCGACCATTGTCCCGGCCTGCGCCATCGCCTCCTCGGCGGGCCGGTCTTTCCAGGGATTGGGACCGAGATGATCCCCGCCAAGCACGATCAGCTCTGTCGGGCACTGCTCGACTGCCGCGAGCGCTTTCACCATCGCCGCGAAATCGGACGGCGTCATGCCCGTATAACCGCCCAGATGATTGACCTGGTTGCACGTCGCTTCGATCAGGACGGTGGTGCCGGTTTCCCGGCCGTGGCGCAGTGCAGCTTTGAGCACCAGGGGGTGCGCCGAGCACACCGAGGTTACCCCGATTTTCTTTCCTTCCCTGTGCAGGCCCGGCACATCTTCGATCGCCACACGCATCAGCTTCTTCTCGCCGTTCTTGCCATGAAATCTTCCAGTTCGGCCCGCGTGCCGGCTCCCTCCATGGGGCCGAGGCGTGTGACGTTGCGCGCCCCTGCCGCATTGGCGAATTCGAGCGAAGTCCGCAGCGGCATCCCCAACCGCCGGCATGCGACATAGGCTCCGCCGAAACAGTCGCCGGCGCCGGTGGGGTCCGTTTCCTCGACGATGAGGCCGGGACAATCGGCACTGGCGCCCGTGCTTTGACGGGCTGACGCGCCATGTTCGCCACGCTTCACGGCGATCTCCTTGACCCCTCGTTTGAACAGCGCCTCGATTGCGCGTTCCTCGCCATCCATGCCGGCGGCCAGGAACAATTCATTGCCCGACGGCAGCAGCAGGTCCGCTTTGTCCACCAGGCTCGCGAATTTCTCCTCGGTCTGGCCGTGCGCCAGCAATTCCTTGCGCAGGTTCGGATCGAGCGACATGGTGCCGCCGCGTGCCTTGATCAGCGGGATCGCGCGTTCGGTGATTGCCCAGGCTGCGGGGCTTGCGAACACCGTTCCCATGACGTGGATATGCCCGCAACGTGCGATCAGCGCCTCGACGTGCGGGGTCCATTCCAGTCGAGCGGCGGCGGATTTGGCGATGTTGTAGACGAAATCGCGGCTTCCGTCCGTGCGGTAGCGGACAAAGGCGCTGCCCGTCGGATAATCCGCGGAAACAGCGATGGCGGAAGTGTCTACGCC
>NZ_RZQP01000006.1:0-69300 GCF_003998165.1 Mesorhizobium sp. M7A.F.Ca.US.007.01.2.1
CCGCTGGTTGGTGGCCCAGACGACCAAGGACGAACTGACGGCGCAGGCAGAATTCGATAAAAAGCCTTACAGCCCGACCCCAGCACCTGCGGCATCGACCGACGCAACAGCGCCGGCAGCACCCGCGACGACGGACACAGCGCAAAAGCCTGTCGACATGAACGCCGCTTCGGCAGAACCAGTCAAGCGCGCCGACGGCAATCTCGCCACCAACATCATCGGGGAAAACGTCTACAACGGCACCGGCGATGACGCCCAGAACATCGGCGACGTCAACGACATTGTGCTGACCAAGGATGGCAAGGCGCAGTACTTGGTCATCGGCGTCGGCGGTTTCCTAGGCCTTGGCGCCAAGAACGTCACCTATGACTTCTCGAAGGCGCAGTGGGCCGAGAAGAATGGCGACCGCTGGCTGGTCGCCCAGACCACCAAGGAAGAATTGCAGGCGCAGCCGGATTTCAACCGCAAGGCCTATGACCCGGCGCCGGCAACGACGGCTTCGAATGCGCCGGCAGCAGTCGCGCCCGCCGCAGCCCCTGCCGTCGCTCCGTCCGACAAGACGGCACAGGCTCCGGCGCCCACGACCCCCGATGCCTCGGCTCCGGACCAGACAAAGACCGCAGCCATCGACAAGTCGACGCTGACCGAGATGCCGGTTGGTGAGATTCGCGCCGATGACCTCAAGGGCACGACTGTCTATGGCGCCAACGACGCCAAGGTCGGCGAGATCGGCGATGTCGTGCTTGCGCCCGACAAGAAGGCCGATGCGGTGATCGTCGATGTCGGTGGCTTCCTCGGCATTGGCGAGAAGGAAGTCGCGGTCGGCATGGATAATCTCAAATTCATGACCGACAAGGCGGGCAACAAATACCTGTACACGACCTTCACCAAGGAACAGCTCGAGGCACAAACCGCCTATGACAAGGGCAGCTATGCCGAGAAGCGCGATCAGCAGCGCATGATCGTCAGGTAGTTTCCACCCAGTCGGATACAGGCCCGCGCCGGCAACGATGCGGGCCTGTGTTCATGTGTGGCGTGGAGGCAGGCCAGCGGCGTGGCCGACGAGGCCGTTCTCGGCCAATTCGGCCAGTGCCAGCGATTGGTCGAGATGTTCGGCCCGCCAGGCGAGCAGTCGTTCGGCGAATTCCAGCCGCACGGCGAGATGGCTGGGGTCGGCCGCGAGGTTGTCCAATTCGTCCGGATCGTTTTCCAGATCGAACAGCAGCGGCGGCAGGTTGCCGCCGAAATGCACATATTTGAAATGTTCCGTGCGGATAACGGCGAGATTGCATTGGCGTGAGGCGATGCCGAAATGGCGTTCGGCCTCGCCCGCGGCAACCGAGCGGAAATCGAACTCCCAATGCGCGGCATCGCGCCACGCCGCCGGGACCTCTCCGCTCAGGAACGGCTTCAGCGACCTGCCGTCGAGATGCGGCGCGGGCTCTTCGCCGAGCAGGTCGAGAAACGTCGGCAAAATGTCGACCGCTTCGGTGAAGCTGTCGACCTTGCCGCCGGCCGCCTTGCCGTGGCGCGGATCGCGGATGATCAGCGGAATGTGGTAGCTGCCGTCGAAATAGCCGCCCTTGCCCAGCATGAAATGGTCGCCCATCATCTCGGCATGGTCCGAGGTCAGCACGATGATGGTGTCGTCCCACGCGCCGGCCGCCTTGACCGCTTGCCAGATGCGGCCGAGCTGGGCGTCGACCTCGGAAATCATGCCGTAATAGATCGCGCGGAGGACGCGAAAATCGTCTTCGCTCCAGTCGTGCACCTTGCCGCTGGCGTCGGGGCGGAATTTCATCTGTTTCTGCCGGCCGAGATCATAGGCTAGATAGGGATGGTTTTCCGCCTCCTCCTGCCAGCTTGCCGCGCGCCGGAAGGCCGGGCCGTCAGCCGGATCGTACATTGTGTTGTAGGGCTCCGGCACTATGAAGGGCGGGTGCGGGCTGATGAAGGAAAGATGCGCGAACCACGGCGCGGCGTGCTCCTGTTCGCCAAGCCAACGCGCGAATTCGCCGGTCAGGAAGGCCGCCGGGGTTTGCTGCCCGGAGTAGACGGGCGGCGCGTTGCTGACGGTGGTCCCGACCGCGCCGTCGGCCACCGGGCGATGGATGTCGGGGGATCCGGCGCTGGCGTCGACACCTTGTAGTTCCAGCCAGGATAGCCATTGCTTCTGATGCTCGGGCAGCAACTGGCGCACCGTAAAGCCCGGCAGCACGCCTTCATAGCTTTGCAGCCGCGGATCGCCTGGCGCCAGCAGGCGCGGATCGAGCGACACATCGGTGTAGCCGAACAGCGTCGGATCATAGCCCAGGGCGCGAGCCGAAAGCGCAATGTTGCCGTGGCGAGCGTCGAGCGGCGTGCCATTGCGGCAGACGCGGTTGTTCATCTGGTAGAGGCCGGTGTAGAGGCAGGCGCGGGCGGGCGAGCAGGGCGCCGCGCCGCCATAATGCCGCTTGAACAGCACGCCCTCCGCGGCCAAAGCGTCGGCATGCGGCGTCTGCACGACCGGATGACCGGCGGCGGACAGACAATCGCCACGCCACTGGTCGCCTGTGATCAGGAGAATGTTAGGCCGCCTGGCTTTTCCACTCACTCACGATACCTTTGTCCCGGGATGTCGAACGCCGTTTATGGAACCGAATTCTGGCCATGGCGCAAGTCTGACCTGCGAGCCAATTGGTGAACGAACCTTGTTCCATCGTTCACTTTTATGACACAGTCCATTCTGTGTTTGCCGCCTTTGCGGAAACTGCCCTGGTCCTCATATTGGCGTGGACAGCGGCGAGGGCCGCACATGTACCAAGGGAAGGAGCAAGACAATGCTCGACCAGATCAAGGGCCTGCATCACGTTACGTCGATGGCCAGGGATGCCCGCCAGAACAACGATTTCTTCACCAGGAAACTCGGTCAGCGCCGGGTCAAGAAGACCGTCAATTTCGACGCGCCTGATGTTTACCATCTTTATTACGGTGACGAGGCCGGCACGCCGGGTTCGGTGATGACCTATTTCCCCTTCCCCGACATCGGCAAGGGCCGGCATGGGGTCGGGGAAGTCGGAACCACCGTCTACTCGGTGCCGGAAGGCACGCTTGGCTATTGGGAAAAACGCTTTGCCGATGAGGGCGTCACCGGCCTCTCGCGCGAAGAAACCTTCGGTGAGAAGCGCCTGGCTTTTGCCGGACCGGATGGTGACGGCCTCGCGCTGGTCGAGTGCAAGAGCGACAGCAGAGCACCCTGGTCGAAAGGCGGCGTTCCCACGGATGAGGCGATCCGAGGCTTTCATTCCGTGTCGCTCAGGCTGAAGGATGGCGGCGCCACGGAAGAGCTGCTGAAGTTCATGGGGTACGAGGAAATCGAGAAGTCCGGCAATCTCAGGCGGCTGGCGGTGAAGAACGGCAATGGCGCCGATGTCATCGACATCGAATCGCTGCCGAGCACGGCCTTCGCCGATCTCGGCGCCGGCTCCGTCCATCACGTCGCCTTCGCGGTCGAGAACCGCGCCAGGCAGCTGGAAGTGCGCAAGGCGTTGATGGATACCGGCTATGGAGTGACGCCGGTGATCGACCGCGACTACTTCTGGGCGATCTATTTCCGCACACCGGGTGGCGTGCTGTTCGAAGTCGCCACCAACGAGCCGGGATTCGATCGCGACGAGGATACCGCTCATCTGGGCGAGGCGCTGAAGCTGCCGACGCAGCACCAGCACCTGCGGCCCTATCTCGAACAGCATCTGCAGAAGTTGGAAGGCTGAGGCCATGAGCAAGGACGCTTACATCCACAAGGTGCTGCCCGGTTCGCCGGGCGGTCCATTGCTGTTCGTCTTCCATGGCACGGGAGGCGATGAGAATCAGCTTCTGTCGCTGGGGCGCGATCTCGCGCCCCAGGCAACCATCGTCTCGCCGCGCGGTGATGTGTCGGAACAAGGTGCCGCGCGCTTCTTTCGCCGCGCCGCCGAGGGCATCTACGATATGGACGACCTGGCGCGGGCGACGACCAAGATGGCGGGCTTCGTCAAGGCCCATGTTGAAGCAGCGAAGCCATCGGCCGTGCTGGGTCTCGGCTATTCCAACGGCGCCAATGTCCTGGCCTCGGTGGTGTTCGCGGTTCCAGCGCTGTTCGACGCGTCGGTGCTGATGCATCCGCTGATCCCGTTCGAACCTGAGGTCAAGGGCAGCCTCGCCGGCCGCCATATCCTGGTGACCGCCGGCAAGCGCGATCCGATCTGCCCACCGAACCTGACCACGCGGCTCGAGGCCTATTTGCGTGCCGACGGCGCCGATGTCACAGTGGAATGGCACGATGGCGGGCACGAGGTGCGGCCAAACGAGATCGAGGCGGCACGGCGGTTCTTTGCCGATACTGCCCAAGGAGCATAGCAATGCCTGACCAACTGCCTGAGATCGAACTTGAGGATCGCGGTTCCAAGGGCCGCTACGTCCTGCGTGGACCCGATGGCGCCGAGGCCGAGATGACTTTCACCAAGATCGGTGAGCACCAGATCATCATCGACCACACCGAAGTGCCGGACGTCTTTCGCGGCCAGGGTGCCGGGCTTCGGCTTGTCACCCGCGCCGTCGAGGATGCGCGTGCGGCGGGCAAGAAGATCATCCCGCTCTGCCCGTTCGCCAACGCCCAGTTCCGCCGCCATCAGGAATGGGCCGACGTGCTGAAGCGGTAGGGATTCGTTGCTTGGAAACGGCGCGGTAAGCGGCTGCCATCCCACCGGGGCGGCTTTGGCATTTGCGCGGGTGGCGCATCCTGCCTAAGTAGATAGGATATATCTTAGCCGCGCCGACAAACGAACCGAATGATCCCCCAATGACCGAAACCGATCTCGTTCCCGTCTTCGACGGCCACAACGATACGTTGCTCAGACTCCATCAGTCGAAAGACACGGACGTCGAAAAACTGTTCATCGAGGGGAAATCGGGCGGCCATATCGACCTGCCACGCGCGAAAGCCGGCGGCTTCGCCGGGGGCATGTTCGCCATCTTTCCGCCGCCTGTCGAGAAATCCAGGCGCGGCGCCGTGCCCCTGGCGCCGGGCGCCGCAGAACCGCTGCCGCCCGAGGTTCCCCGCGATGAGGCGCTGACCTCGACCATCGCGATGGCCTCGATCCTGTTCAGGCTGGAACGGGCCGGAGCGCTCACCGTCTGCCGCAGCGCCGGCGATGTGCGCAACGCCATGGCGCAAGGGTCGATCGCGGCGGTGTTCCACATCGAAGGGGTCGAGGCGATCGATCCCGAGCTCACCATGCTCGACGTGCTGCATGAAGCCGGCCTGCGCTCGCTCGGCATCGTCTGGAGCCGTCCGAACGCCTTTGGCCACGGCGTGCCGTTCCGCTTCCCGTCTTCGCCCGACACCGGCCCTGGCCTGACCGATGCCGGCAAGGCGCTGGTCAAGGCCTGCAACCAGTTGAAGATCATGATCGACCTGTCGCATCTCAACGAGAAGGGCTTTCGCGATGTCGCCGCACTCAGCGATGCGCCGCTGGTGGCGACCCATTCCAACGTGCACGCGATCTGCGGCCATTCGCGTAACTTGACCGACTGGCAGCTCGGCGCGATCCGCGAAACCGGCGGCATGGTCGGGCTGAACTTCGCAACCGGCTTCCTGCGCGAGGACGGTCGCATGAATGCCGACACCAGCCTCGATATCATGGTGCGCCATATCGATTCGCTGCTGCAGGCGCTGGGTGAGGACGGCGTTGGTCTTGGCTCCGATTTCGACGGCGCCATGATCCCGGCCGTCATCGGCGATGTCGCCGGCCTGCCGAAGCTGATCGATGCATTGGCGGCACGCGGTTTCGGCCGCGCGCTGATCGAAAAAATCGCCTATCGCAACTGGCTCAATATGCTCGGGAAAACGATAGGTTAGAGACAGCCTGCGGCATATGTCGATAAGGACATAGTTCGTCGGTGAAAGCCGGATGCGATTGGGTGGATAGCCGGCAATGCTGAAGACCTTCACGGATGAGGGCGGCGAATTCGAGCGAACCGATGTCGTCATCGTCGGTGCGGGTTTCACCGGCCTGTCGGCGGCGCTTGAGATGAAGAAGGCCGGCATCGATTTCATCCTGCTCGAAGCACGCGACCGCGTCGGCGGACGCGTGGAGTCCCGACTGAACGGACTTGGCGAACGCATCGATAGTGGTGGCCAGTTCCTGTGCGAGGACATGCCGGAATTGATGGCCATGGTCGAGGCGCGCGGCAAGACGCTGGTTGAAACCCATGTCGATGGCGACTTCATCACCCAGCCGACGATGTCCGCACAACGAGCAGAGCGGACCTATCATGCCGCGATGGCGATCCGCGAGCGCATGAACGGGATCGATCCGGACGATGCCTCGATTGCCGGACTGACCGTCGCCGACTGGCTTGCCTGCCAGCACGATTCGGCCGATGCAAGGATGGCTTTCCGTTCGATGATCGAAGGTCTCTGGTGCATGGCGCTGGACCAGATTCCTCTCTGGTATTTGATCGGCAATGACCGCCGGGTCACCAACGAGGTGACGGAACTGCAATATTCTGTGCGCGAAACCATGCATTCGCTGGCCGACGATCTGGCCCGAGACCTTGGCGATCGGTTGCGGCTAAGCGAGCCGGTCACGCGCATCGAGCACAGTTCGCAAGGTGTTCTTGTCGTTTCGGCCGGGGGTGCCGTCGAGGCGCGCACGGTTCTGGTGGCCGTCCCGCCGGCGAAGGTGACGGAGCTCGCCTTTGCCCCCGCTTTGCCGGCCGGACTGGGGCGGGCACTCGGCGCCTGGGAAAGCGGCGCGGCTATCAAGATCCTGGTGCGCTATGCCAAACCGTTTTGGCGGGCGCGGGGTTTGAGCGGCATGGTGATGTGGCTCGAGCCGCCGGGGCTGTTTGCCTGCGACGCCGGCAAGGATGCGGAGCATGCGGCGCTCGTCGTGTTCGCCGGCGGCTCGCTCGCGCTGCGTTGGCGCGACCTCGGCGAGGCGGAACTGCGTGCGGAGGTGACCGGCCGGCTGGAGGCAGCCCTTGGTCCGGACGCCGGTGACGTCATCGATTTCAGTTTGCGTGACTGGATAGGAGATCGCTGGAGCGGCGGCGCGTACAGCGATCTTATTGTCGATGTTACAGCGACAGGCGCCGAGCGAACGATCCTTGCCGGCGCACCGCCGGTGTATCTCGCCTCTTCAGAACTCTCGCCATCGTTTCCGGGGTATGTCGAGGGCGCCATCATTGCCGGGCGCATCGCCGCGCACAAGATCATTGCCGAGCTTCAAGCTCCGGGCTGAGCCTGATCTTTTCGAAAGACTGTTCGGTAAGATCGGTCAAGTTGCGCCTCGAGCCCTGGCGCCGTCGAAGCCATACCCGATTTTGCCCGACTTCGCCCGAAATGCTGTTTCGAATTCGTTACAGTGCCAATCCTTCGCCACCCCATCACCGTTACAGAGCGCGGATAAGTTCATTTCACCGCCAAAAGAAACTCAGCGAAGGGGAAGGTAATGCATGCGAAAATCCAGACGATCCGCGGCGAGAGCCGCCTTCAGGCTCCAGAGCGCAATGACCGCCGTCCGAAACTGGCGCTGCGCCAGCGGGCCAGCGACCACCCCATGGCGATGTTCATGGTGCTGGCTGCTTGCGCCTTCGTCGGCATGGCGTTCACGCCGACAATCGGGCCGGCCTTCGCTTCGTTGAATCCGCCGGTCAATCTCATCGACGGCGCGCAGACGACGACCAGGACCGCGCGTCTGCCGGTGCCGTTGACCGACTTCGCCTGCAAGGGCCAGGCCTGGGGTGCCGAGAGCATGGATTGCCTGCGCGCCATCGCCGAACAGTCCGGAACACACAAAAGCCGGGCGATCCGCATGATCGCCAATGCCGCGCCGTTGACCGGCACGCCGAATATTTTCTGATTTCCGTCGAAGCATGATCCCGAAAACCGTTCCCGTTTTGTGGACCATGCTCTGACCTCCCCGAGCGCCCTCCAGTGCGCTCCTTTTGGCTCCCGCCCCCGGGAGCCTCTTTTTTTATCCTTTCAAGGCCGCCTGTTCGGCGATGGCGGAGAGCACGCTGCGCACATCCAGCGTGCTGAACGGCTTTTCCAGAATCTGCGGTCGCTGGTGCGCCGGCAAGGCTTCGATTTCGGCTTTGGCACCGATCAGGTCTCCGGTGACCAGCACGAAACGCCGCGCCAAATCGGGCTTTTCGGCGAGCAACTCACGATAGATCGATATGCCGCTGACGCCGGGCATGCGCAGGTCCGAAAAAACGATGTCCGGCGGCATATGGCCGCTCAAGGTGGCGGCGGCCGATTCCCAGACCGGCACGATCCGCGACTTGATGCCCATCAGTTCGAGGATGTCGGAGAGCGAGCCGGCGACATCCGGCTCGTCGTCGATGATCAAGGCATGGCGCAGGCCGCTCGATCGCGGCTGGTTGTCGCCGGCGGTGGCGAGGCCGGCCACGATGGCCGGCAGCTGGACGACGAAACGCGCGCCTCTCGGGAGCACTTCCTCGAACCAGACATTGCCATTGTGCCGCTCGATGATCGATTTCGAGATCGACAGGCCGATGCCGGTGCCGACGCCGACCGGCTTGGTGGTGAAATAGGATTCGAAGATGCGGCCGCGGATCGCTTCCGGCACGCCGGGCCCATTGTCCTCGACCGAGAAGCAGGGATGATCCCGGTCGCTGCGGAACGTCCGCACCTTGATCAGCCGGTCGCCGGCAATGCCAGCCAAAGCGTGCTGGCTGTTGATGAGGAAATTGGCCGCCACCTGCGTCACATGGTCGGCGTCGGCCATGGCCAGCAGCGGGCCTGCGGCGAAATCGGTGTCGATGATGATGCCGCTTGAGCGCGCGCCATAGGCGGTCACTTCAAGTGCCGCCCGGATCACCTGGTTGAGGTCGGTCTCGGCTTGTGCCGCGGGATGGAGGCGGACCATCGACAGGAAGCTCTTGACGATGCGGCCGCAGCGCTCGGCGGCCGCGCGGACCTTTTCGGCGCGCACCTTGGTTTGCGGATCGGAGGCGAATTCGTGCAGCAGCGTCGATTGCGCCACAACCACGGCCAGCGGGTTGTTGAGCTCGTGCGACACACCGGCCAGCAACGAACCCATCGCCGCCATCTTCTCGTTCTGGTGCAGCTTCTCGCGTTGCCGGCCGATTTCCTCCTCGGCGCGCAATTTGTCGCGCAGGTCGCGGATGGAGCCGAAGATCAGGCGGCGGTCGGCAACCCGCATCTCGGTGGCCGTCAGCTCGATCGGGAACACTTCGCCGGCGGCATTCTGGGTCACCGTCTCGAGCCGCTGGCCGACCATCGGCGCGCCGCGGCCGGACATGTATTCGGCTCCTGAGGCGTAGCCCTTGCGGTAGTAGATCGGCACGATCGTATCGAGCAGGTCCTTGCCGAGGATGTCGCTGCGCTGGAAGCCGAACATCTTCTCGGCGGCCGGATTGAATTCGATGATCGAGCCGGTCTCGTCGATGACGACAATGGCGTCGAGCGAGGCCTGCAGCATGGTGCGGCGAATGACCTCGCTGGCGTGGGCGTCGGAGGGCGAGCGCTCTATGGCGTCGCCGATGGCCAGCGCGATGATGTGCAGCGTCGCCTCTTCCTCGTCGGTCCATGCACGCTCGTTGATGCAGTCATTGACCGCCAGCGTGCCCCAGAGATGGCCGTGCGCGAAGACCGAGACCGAGAGGAACGATTTGATGTTCTGCTTCTCGAAATCGGTCCTCAGGAAGCCTTCGAGGTCGCGCGTATGACCGGCGAAGATCTTGCCTTGCCTCTCGTCCTCGGCAAGCCGCTCCAGCAGCGGGTCGGAATTGACGATCGATTGCATGATGACGGTCGGTGATGCCAGTTCGCCGCCGAAAAGAGGGTCGATCCAGTAGGCGGCGACGGATTGGGCGAAGCCCTGGCCAGGCAGTTCGCGCAAGCGAAACAGGATGCCGCGCTGGCAATCCATGGCCCGGCAGAGCGTTTCCAGTATGCCGTCCATCTCGCGCTGCCAGTCGCCGGCCTCGCGCAGCCGGCGAACGACGCGCACGGCCGCCATCGCCGCGCCCTGCCTGAACCCTTGCATATCGGTGCTTGCTGCTTCAGCGATCATCTTGTGCTGTCATTCCGGAGTCGCGCCAATTCGGCCGGCGAGCAACTACATCCTTCTGGCCCGGTGCTCAGTTGCCGTCGCCGGCCGGCAGCGAGAAGATATAGCCCTCGCCGCGCACCGTGCGCAGGAATTTCGGATTGGCGGGATCGGCCTCGATCTTTTTGCGCAGCCGCATGATGCGAATGTCGACCGCGCGTGACGATTCCGGATCTTCGGTGAAACCGATCGCCTCGGAGATAGCGGCGCGGCTCAGCAGCCGGTTGGCGCGGGTGAGGAAAATCTCCAGCACGTCGAACTCGCTCTTGGCCATGTCGATCACCACGCCATTGGCGCCGGTGACCAGCCTGCCGTCGAGATCGGCCTGGAAGGGGCCGAAGGCAACGGAACGGCGATCCGCCCCGGCCCTCTTGTCCTGCAGCTCTTTGGGCTGGGGAACCCGGCGCAACACGCTGCGCACCCTGGCCAGCACCTCGCGCAATTCGTAAGGCTTGACGATGTAGTCGTCGGCACCGAGTTCCAGCCCGACAATGCGGTCGAGCGCGGTGCCGGCCGCGGTCGCATAGATGATGCCGATCGGCAGTTTCGAACGCAGCCAGCGGCCAAGCGAGAGGCCGTCCTCGCCGGGCATGGCGATGTCGAGAATGGCAAGATGAAACGACTGCGTTTCAACGAGGCTGCGCGCGGCGGCCGCACTTTCAGCGGTGGCCACGTCATATCCGGCGGCGCCAAGGTATTCGGCGACAGCGTCCCTCAGGTCGGGCTCATCCTCGACGATGACAATTCTTGCCCGCACGATGCTTTCGCTCCCACTTTCAGTGGAAAGTAGATTGGGTATAAACATCATGTCCAGCACTCATATCGGGGTTGCCAGGGAACGGTTGGAAAACATGGCCGCACGATCCGTCATTGCGCTCGTTTCGGTAGCCGAAGTGGTCGCGACCGAACTCGCCGACCATCTTGAACGGCGCGGCCATGACGTGCATCAGGCACGCCAGCCCTGGGAAGCCGAATCTCTGCTGTCGGGAAAGGGCATCGACGTCGTCGTCGTCGGCGACAGCCTCAGCCAGGCGGAGGGGCGGGACCTGCTCAGACGTTATGGCGGCCAAGGAGGAGGCGGTGAGGGCGGACCGGATTTCATCCTGATCTGCCGCCCGGCCGATCTTGTCGACAAGGTGCTGGCGCTGGAGCTTGGTGCGGCCGACGTCATCGAGAGCCCGCTCAATGTCCGTGAACTGGCCGCCCGTGTCGGCGGCCTGCTTTCGCGCCGCGGCAGGGGCACCCAGGAACTGATCGTGCTGGAGAACGCGACCGTCGATCTGAAATCGGCGATGGTCATGCATCGCTCCGGCACGGAAGAACAGCTTTCGCCCGGTCAGGTGGCGCTGCTCAGGCTGTTCCTGGCCAGTCCGCGCAAGGTTTTGACGCGCGACGACATCATCGCCGCGGCGCCTGCCGAAAACGCCGATGCCTTCGATCGCTCGATCGATTCGCGCATCGTGCGGCTGCGCCGCAAACTCGACACCGAAACCATCACCACCATACGCGGCGCCGGCTACCGGTTCGATCCGCCGCGGCAATTCGCGGACTGATTGCCGGGCACTGACGCAGTCTCTGGTTTCGGGCATCGGATTTTCCATCTCCGGCCCCGACGCTCTTGGCGCTCAGCGTACCAGCAGAAGCGATGGACCTACCGGCATGTCACTGCCCATGGTCAGCTCGCCAGCGTGGGCGCGGTCCCTGAGCAGCACGGTGGCAAGGCCGGCAAAGCCGAGCAGGCCCTGGGCGTAAAGCAGTGCGGAAAGCACCGAAGCGGCAAATTTCGTTTTCATCGTACCAATTCCCCAAAATGGTTTGTTGCGGGTCGCTTCAGGATACCCCCGAAGCGCCCGCGCCGCCCACGGAACCCCCCGTCTCGGCGCGGGCCTTCGGTCCTCTCGGCAGCAAGTTGCCGGAGGCGCCGCGCAAACCCGTCAGCCTAAGGCCGACCCGCCAGAGGGCCTTTAGCCGGGCGATGCGCAGGCTGGAAACAATCCAGACCGTGGCGAAAAACAGTGCGGCGTGCAGGGTCGAAATCTCGCCTGAAGTCATCGCGCCGAGGCTTGTCAGCGGGGTGCCGGCAACCGTGCCGACGCCGCCGATGACCGCTGCCGCGATGCTGATCCTGAAAAGCCAGGACAGCGCGTTCGATTTCGTTCCCATGTTCGTTACCGGCTGTTTTCGTTGCGTCAACTTTGCTTGCGGCCCGTATCCGGATCATGCCGCTTGAAACCTCGCTTTGTTGCAGTTCGGTTTCGAGATCTACGGCGGTCCTTTCGAATACTGCTAATTCGCACTTTCGTTTAGCGACGGATACCCATGTTCCTGACCTTGGTCTTGCTAGGGGTCTCGCTTGCGGCCACCGACGGCTCTACGGGGTTGGCGTTTGTTAACCAGTGGAAACAGATTCGAAACACAAATGCGCATTTTGCGAAATCTCTCCGAAACATGACGTTGGGATAAGCAGCCATCGAATTGGAGCCGGCTGGACCGGCAGAGAGAGGGGATTTTCTTCATGCATACCGCCATTTCCGCCAAGCTCATCAACATCGCCGCCGCCGCTCTGACCGGTGCCGCACTGCTGTTCGGCTCGGGCGCCGCGCATGCCGCCAACAAGATCGTGGCGCGCGTTTCGCTTTCGCAGCAGATCATGGAAGTCTCCGTCGACGGCCGGCCGACCTTCGCCTGGAAAGTCTCCACCGGCGACCGGGCCCATGTGACGCCGACCGGCTCGTTCAAGCCGACCCGCATGCATGAAATGTGGTATTCGAAGAAATACGACAACGCCCCGATGCCGCACTCGGTCTTCTTCAGCGGCGGCTATGCGGTGCACGCGACCTATGCGATTAAGCGCCTCGGCCAGCCGGCTTCGCATGGCTGCGTGCGGCTGCACCCCGACAACGCCGCCGATTTCTACCAGCTCGTCGAAACCTTCGGGGCGACCAACACCAGCATCGTCATCGTCAAGTAGCAGGCTGGAAACGGTGGCGTGGCAGCATGCTGCCACGCCTCAAAGCTCCCTCCGGAAAACGCTGCGGTATTGCGTACAGTTCAAACCGGCGGTATCGAGCCCAGCCAAAAAGAAAAGAGGCCGGGAATTTCCCGGCCTCTTTTCTTCTGTTTCCATCGATTTGCCCCGCGCATTTCTGGGCGGGACTCCCTAGACCGTCCTAGCTCGGCAGTGCCGGCATCAGCTTGGGGTCCGGCTTCTCCGCCAGATGAGGCAGGTCCTTGCTGGCGATAAAGGTGTAGAACATGGGCACGACGAAGAGCGTGAACATGGTGCCGACCAGGATGCCGGTGAAGATGACCAGGCCCATCGAATAGCGGGCCGCGGCACCAGCGCCGCTGGACGTGATCAGCGGCACAACGCCGAGCGCCATCGCCGCCGTCGTCATCAGGATCGGCCGCAGGCGCACCTTGGCCGAGGCGATGATGGCATCGCGCCGCCGCATGCCATGCTTTTCACGCTGCTGGTTGGCGAACTCGACCAGCAGGATGCCGTGCTTGGTTATCAGACCGATCAGTGTGATCAGGCCGACCTGCGTGTAGATGTTGAGCGTGCCGAGGCCCAGATTGAGCGGCACGATCGCGCCGAAGATCGATAACGGCACCGCCATCATGATGATCAGCGGGTCACGGAAGCTTTCAAACTGCGCCGCCAGCACCAGATAGATGACGACAACTGCGGCCGCGAAAGCGATCAGGATGGTGTTGCCCTGTTCCTTTTCCTGTCGCGATTGACCGGAATAATCGATGAAGAACGTGTCGGGCAGGCTCTCCTTGGCGATGTCCTCCAGCGCCTTCAGCCCGTCGCCGGTGGTGACGCCGGGCAGCGGAAGCGCCGAAATCGTCGACGAATTCAGCTGGTTGAACTGCTCGATCGCCGCCGGCGCCGCATTGGTCGAAATCTTGACCACCGCCGATAGCGGCACCATCTCGCCGGTCACGCTGCGTACGAAATATTCGCCGAGCTTGTCGGGGTCGTCGCGGAACTCCTGCGGCACCTGCGGGATGATGTCGTAGCTGTTGGAATCGCGGTCGAACTGCGCCACTTCGGCGCCGCCGACCAGCAAGGTCAGCGTGCGGCCGATATCGGCGATCGGCAGGTTCAGCGCGGCGGCGCGGTCGCGGTCGATGGTCACCGTCACCTCCGGTGCGTCATAAGCCATCGAATTCTGCACGACGATAAAGCGGCCGGAGGCCTGCGCCTTGTTCTTGATCTGCTCGGCCACCTCGTACACTTCCGAGGAAGCGCCGGTCGATCGCACCACCATGGAAATGGGCAGGCCGCCGCCGGAGCCCGGCAGCGTCGGCGGTGCGAAGACGAAGGCCTCGACACCGGCCACTTTGGCGATACGGGCCGTAATGTCAGCCTGCAGTTCCTTCGAATTGCGCTTGCGTTCCGCCCAGTCCTTGAAGGCATAGCCGACGAAGGCGCTGTTTGTCGTGCCGCCGAAGGCGACGGCCGAGAACTGCGCCCGTGTTTCGGGAATATCCTTCACCAGGCCGAGGATCTGGTTGACGTATGTCTCGGTGTAATCGGACGTCGCATAACGCGGCGCCGTCACAATCGAGAGCAGAAAGCCCTGGTCCTCTTCCGGCGCAAGTTCGCTCGAGGTCTTGGTGAACATGAAGCCGGTGACGCCGACAAGCGCAAGCACGATGATCAGCGTCAATGGGCGATAGTTCAGCGATCCGGTGACGGCGCGTTCATAGACATGCTCGACGCGCGCGAAGGTGCCGTCGACAATGCGCTGGAAACGGCCCGGCGTGCCGGACTTCAAGAGGCGTGCCGACATCATCGGGGTGATGGTGATGGCGATGACACCCGACAGCACCACCGAGCCGGCGAGCGTGACCGCGAATTCACGGAACAGCGCGCCGGTCAGGCCGCCGGTAAATGCCAGCGGTGCGAACACGGCGGCCAGCGTCATGGTCATGGCAACGATGGCTGATGCGATTTCGCGCATACCGCTGAACGCAGCCTGCATCGGCGACATGTGATCTTCTTCCATGTGACGGTGGATGTTCTCCACCACCACGATGGCGTCGTCGACGACCAGGCCGATCGCCAGCACCATGGCCAGCAGCGACAGAAGGTTGATCGAGTAGCCAACCGCGAACAAAAGGAAGCAGACGCCGATCAGCGACAACGGGATGGTGATGATCGGCATCATCACCGACCGGAAGGAGCCAAGGAACAGAAGGATGACGACGACGACGATGGCAACCGCCTCGCCGATGGTCTTGAACACCTCTTCAATCGAGGCGCTGATCTGCCCGGTCGCGTCGTAGACGACCTCGATCGTCATGCCTTTCGGCAGTGTCTCCTGAATCTGCGGCACCAGCTTGGTGAGCGCAGCCGCCGTGGTCAGCGGATTGGCCGCCGGCGTCGGGAAGATGGCGAGGAAGGTGCCTGGCTTACCGTTGAACGAGACCCTGGTGTCGGTGTTCTCGGCGGCGAGTTCGACGCGAGCCACGTCGCGCAACCGCACCACATTGCCGTCGGTCGAGCGCAGCGGCAGCTCGGCGAATGCCTCCGGCGTCTGCAATGTCGAGCGCACGGTGATCGAGGAAACGACATATTCGTTCTGGGTGTTGCCGGGCGCCGACAGGAAGTTGGAATTGTTGATCGCCGTCAGCAGTTCGGAGGCGGTCACGCCGCGCGCCGCAAGTTTGACCGGATCGATCCAGACGCGCATCGAGTATTCCTGGGCGCCGAAGATCTGCACGTCGGCGACGCCTTCGACCGTCGACATGCGCGGTCTGATGACGCGCTCGATATACTCCGTCAGCTGCTCCTTCGTCATGTTCGGATTCTGCATCGAGATGTACATCATCGCGAACTGCTGGCCGGTGCCCTTGACGATGACAGGGTCCTTCGACGCGTCCGGCAAAGTGCCGCGCACGCCCTGGACCTTGGACAGAACTTCGGTCAGCGCGACGTCGGGGTTCGAGCCGAGCTTCATCTGCACCGTCACGGTGCTGGAGGACGGGCGGCTGGACGAGGTGACGTAGTCGATGTTTTCGGTCGAGGCGACGGCGCGGGCGATCGGGGCGGAAATGAAGCCCTGGATCAGATCGGCGCTGGCGCCTGGATAGGCCGTGGTGATCGTGATGGCCGTTTCATCGACCTTCGGATACTGCCGGATCGACAGATTGAAGATGCCCTGGAAACCCAGGAGCAGGATCATGCAAGCAAGGACCGTCGAAAGAACAGGCCGGCGAATGAAGAGATCTGAAAAGCTCATTGCTGGTCGGCCTGCTTGTTCGCCGATTTGGTCGGGTCAATGGTGTTGTCCACAACGACGGACATGCCGTTGAAGAGGCGGTTCTGACCGGCGGTGACGACCTCGTCGCCGGCCTTCAGCCCCTCGACGATCTCGACCATGCCTTGATTGCGGCGGCCGGGCTTGACGAACACCTGCGACAGCACGAGCGCGGGCTTGTCACCTTCCGCCGCCGGCTTGGCCCCGTCGGCAGCCTTGTCAGTTGGCTTTGCCGCATCGGCGGCAGGCTTGGCTGCATCAGCCGCCGGCTTCATGGCATCGGCCCGCTTGGTGTCCGCAGGCTTGGCGTCAGCCGATTTGTCGGCTGCCGGCGCAGCGGGTTTTTCCTCCGGCTTGGCAGCTGGCGCTGTCTCGGCGGGCTTGGCTGGCTGCACCACGAAGATGTAGTCGCCATAGAGACTTGTCGTCAGCGCCGTCTGCGGCAGGGTCAGCACGTTCTGCTCTTCGGGCAGCTCGACACGCACCTGCACGAACTGGCCGGGGGTCAGCTTGCCATCGGGATTGGCGACTTCCGCCCGGATGTTCACCAGCCGGCTGGACGAGTCGATCTTCGGGTCTATGCCACGAATGGCGCCTGCGAATGGCCTGTCCTCGCCGCCAAAGCCCAATCGAATCGTCTGGCCGATCTTGAGCAAGGCGAGTTGCTGTTCGGGAACCGTGAAATCGACCCGCATCGTGTCGAGGTCCTGCAATGTCACCACGGCGGTGCCGGGCGCCAGATACTGGCCGACATCGATCTTCGGGATACCCACCGTGCCGCCGAAAGGCGCCGTCAGCTGCTTCTGGTCGAGCACGGCCTGCAGCTTGGTGACTTGGGATGCCGAGGCCGAGGCCGCCGCACGCGCCGTGTCCAGCGTCGAGTCGGAGCCAACGCCACGCCTGGTCAGTTCGATGGCGCGGGCAAGTGAGGTCTGGTCTAGCGCGGCCTGCGCCTTCTGTGCGTCGAGGTCGGCGCGCTCGACGGCGTCATCGAGTTGCAGCAGAACCGCATTGTCCGCCACCTTCTGGTTGGCATGGAAAAGGATGTCCTTGACAATACCGGTAGTCTCGACCGTCAGGTCGACACCGCGCACCGCCTTGACCGTGCCGATCGCCTCGACGCCTGGCGTCCAGGCCGAAGGCTTGGCGATGGTCGTCGAAACGGTTGCCGCCGGCGGCTTCATCGATGCGAAGTACTGCTTGATGCCGTTGTCGCGCAGGAAGTTGAAGCCGACGATGCCGCCGACCACGACGACGAGCAGGGCCAGAACCAGAACAATGATAAAGATACGGAGTATGCGCTTGAACAAGGAAGTCCCCTCAGTCGAAATCCGGCGCGAAGCGCGGATATCGGGACACATACCGACTGCGGGTCCCGATTTCAAATAATGGCGGTCTTCCTGTACCGTCTGGACGGTCTTGTCAATTGGGCCTAAGCTTGCGATGGGAGGCACCATGAGAGCCCAAAGACCGAATTCGCGCGAGAAGATTCTCGCCGCGGCGGCTGATGTTGCCCGGGAATCCGGACCAGGCAGCCTGTCGCTGGATGCCGTCGCCAGCCGTGCCGGCGTGTCGAAGGGAGGGCTCCTCTACAATTTCCCGACCAAGGCCAAATTGATGCAAGGTTTGGTCGAAGGCTATCTGCGCGAGTTCGAGCACGCGCTGGAAGCCGCCAGCACAAATGACAAGGACGAAAATCCCCTGGCCGTCTACATCAGGCTGTCGGCCAATGATTGCGAGGAAAAGCAGCCGTCGGCGTCCTGGATCTTCTCGGCCATCGCCGAGGATCCCGATTTCATGATGCCGATAAAGACCTTCAAGCGGCAGCTTTTCGAGCGGCTGAAGGGCGAGACGCCGGATCTCAAATCGCTGTTGATCTGCTATCTCGCCATCGAGGGATTGCGCAGCATGAACCTCTTCGATTCGGATGTCCTGTCGAAAGACGAGCGCCAGTTGTTGGTATCGTCCCTGCTCGAGATTGCCAAATAGGCGCCGCCCACCCGCTTTTCGGCGGGCCTGTTCGTGAACGCGGCGTTCGCCGGCGTCACACAGGGTTCATCGTGCGGACATAGCGTCTTCCCAGTTCTTTGCTGCAATGCATCTGGAGTGGGACATGGTGGACATAGTTTCTAGCGAGGCGGGCATTCCGAGACCGGATCATCCGCTGGATCAATCGGGCAGCGCGAAGTGGTTCCTGCCGGCCTTCGGCGTGCTGGTGCTCGTCGGCATCGCCTATGTCGGCTACGCGCTCAGCCAGGATCTTGCGGTGGCCAAGACCGTGCCGTGGATCCTGCTTGGCATCGCCTTGCTGATCGCGCTCGGCTTCGAGTTCGTCAACGGCTTCCATGACACCGCCAATGCAGTGGCGACGGTTATCTACACGCGCTCGATGCCGGCCGAATTCGCCGTCATGTGGTCGGGCGCCTTCAATTTCCTGGGGGTTCTCACCTCCAGCGGCGCGGTCGCTTTCGGCATCCTGTCGCTGCTGCCGGTCGAGCTGATCCTGCAGGTCGGCTCGTCCTCGGGCTTCGCCATGGTGTTCGCGCTGCTTGTGGCGGCGATCCTGTGGAATCTCGGCACCTGGTTCCTCGGACTGCCGGCGTCGAGCTCGCACACGATGGTCGGTTCGATCATCGGCGTCGGCCTTGCCAACCAGTTCATGGCGCCCGCCGGCAGCGCCACCAGCGGCGTCGACTGGTCGCAGGCGACCAATGTCGGCGTCACCCTGCTGGTGTCGCCGATCATCGGCTTCTTCGCCGCGGCGATCCTGCTCTATGTAATGAAGCTGCTGGTGCGCAATCCGGCGCTCTACGAGGCGCCGAAGGGCAACACGCCGCCGCCATGGTGGATCCGTGGCCTGCTCATCTTCACCTGCACCGGCGTCAGCTTTGCGCATGGCTCCAATGACGGACAGAAGGGCATGGGCCTGATCATGCTGATCCTGATCGGCGTCGTGCCGACGGCCTATGCGCTGAACCGCACCCCCGACATCAACTATCTCGAAGCCTACAAGTCTGCCTCGGTCAGCGTCGAAACGGCGCTGGGCAAATATGCCAAGCCCGGGGTCACCGTCACCGATGCCAAGGCCGCCGTCCAGGATGCCGTGCGCACCAGGACATGGAGCGACCAGACGACGGTTGCGCTGCAGACCTACATCCACAACACGACGGCTGGCCTGCAGCCCTATGCCTCGGTCGAGACGGTGCCGACCGATCTGGTCAGCAACGCCCGCAACGACATCTATTTGATCGGCGAAGCGCTCAAGCTGATCGACAAGAAGCAATTGCTGCCGATGGAGGCGGCCGATCTGAAAGCGGTCACCGACTATCACAAGGCCGTCGACAACGCGACGAAGTTCATCCCGATCTGGGTGAAGGTCGCCGTCGCGCTGGCGCTCGGCCTCGGCACCATGGTCGGCTGGAAACGCATCGTCGTCACGGTCGGCGAGAAGATCGGCAAGAGCCATCTGACCTACGGCCAGGGTGCGGCGGCCGAACTCGTGGCGATGGTGACCATCGGCATGGCCGATCGGCTGGGACTGCCGGTGTCGACGACGCATGTGCTGTCGTCGGGCGTTGCCGGAACGATGGCGGCGAACGGTTCGGGGCTGCAATGGGCGACGGTGCGCAATCTGCTGCTTGCCTGGGTGCTGACGCTGCCGTGCTCGATCACGCTGGCCTTCGTGCTGTTCATCATCTTCCGCCAGGTGTTCTGAGCCGAGCGTATAAGCGTCCAAAGAAAAGGCAGCGCCGGGTGACCGGCGCTGCCTTTTTTCTTTAAGAGAGCACTGCGTTCAAGGGGCGAAGACGTATTCGTTTCTGTTGACGTGGAACATGCCTAGGAAATTGGCCGAAACGCCTTTCGCTTCGTCATCCTGTGGCGGAGCAGGGAGCGAAGCGACGCGGCGCAGACCATAGGATCCATGCCGCGACTCCTGAGCGTTGCCGCGGTGCAGAATTCTGCTCCGCTGCACTCCGTGGCAAAGATCACGGCATGGATCCCAGGGTCTCCGCGACGGAGCTTCGCTCCTGCTTCGCCCAGGGATGACGAAGTTTGGAGGCGTCGGCCAATCTCGAGCGTCGGCGATGGCCGTTCAAACGAATCCTGGCCAACAACGCTGAACCGTTGGGCATAACCGGCCTGGCTACGTCGGGTCTTCGCGATGCAGGTCATGGATGGCCACACCGTCGACATTGGTCGGCATCGTCAGCCACTCACGATGGCGCAAGGTGCGCTGCGTGTCCTCCAACCCTGTCTCCCAATGCTCGCGCATCGAGGTGCCTGAGAACTCATAGTCCTTGGCGTGACCCTCATAGCCCTTGTGCTGATAGATCAGGTGCACGATGTTGACGGTGCCGGCGTCCGAATAGTCCTCGATCAGCGCTTCCTCGGCCGGCGTCCGCAACTCCTTCGGCACCCGTTTCAGTGCATCGAGCAGGCGCATCTTGAGACCGTGGATGCGTTTGAAATTGTCAGTGTTTTGCCGTGTGCGGCTCGAATACATGATGTCCTTGTGGCGCGACAGCACGTCCGGCATGCTGCGCGGCAGGACGCCTCGCGCGCTGAACAGGTCGACCTGGAAAACCAGCGAGGAACGGTCCTCTTCCTGGTCGAGCAGATATTGCAGCGGCGTGTTGGAGACGATGCCGCCGTCCCAGTAATATTCGCCTTCGATGCGGATCGACGGGAACGCCGGCGGCAGCGCGCCGCTGGCCATGATGTGCTCCGGTTCGATGCGGACCTTGTCGGTGTCGAAATAGACGAAGTTGCCGGTCCGGACGTTGACCGCGCCGACGCTCAACCGCTTCTTGCCGTCGTTGAGGATGTCGAAATCGATCAGGCTTTGCAGCGTCTCCTTCAGCTCGGCCGTGTCGTAGAAGCTGGTGGCGCCCTCGGCGCCGGGCTGCTCCATCCAGGGGTTAGGATTGCGCGGCTTGAAGAAGCCCGGCTGCCCCATGACCATGGTCATCCACGAACTGGTGCGATTGCGGATATCACGGTAGATGTCGCCTTCCGGCGTATAGGCCCAGATCTTGCGACCCGAAATCGTCTGCCAGAATTGCTCGAGGCGCTGCAGCCGGCGGCTCGATTCATTGCCGGCGATGATCGCCGCATTGATGGCGCCGATCGACACGCCGGAAAGCCAGCTCGGCTCGCAGCCGGCCTCTGCCAATGCCTGGTACACCCCAGCCTGGTAGGCGCCGAGCGCGCCGCCTCCCTGAAACACCAGCGCGACGCGGTCATACTGCGCCGAGATCTCCGCGATGGTGGCGGTGGCCTCCTTGTTGCGATTGCGTTCGAGCACGGCTTTGGTCTCCGACTTCTGTTTGGGCTCTGAAAGGCTTGTGCAGCTCAGGTGCGGTCGGCGAGATAATCGTGAACCACTTCGCCCAGCCCAAGCGTCAGATCGGCGGTGAAGTGGACGGCGGATACGATGTCGAGCACCGGCAGCCGCGCCACGTCGGCCATGACATGCGGCCGCAAATCGAGCGCGGCGGGCGCAGTCCAGGCTTCCTTCAGCGTGATGTCGGTGAGGTGGTAGCGGACCAGTTCGCAGATGCGCGGCGTGCCGTCGACATGCGGGACGATCTTGATCAGGAAATTGGGCGCGGCCAGCGAAGCGAGGACAGAGCCGTGATCGGCTTCCTTGTGCTTGTAGCCCATCGTGCCGGTGGCGCACAGAACGCTGCCATAGTGCAGCGTGCCGACGATGACCTCGCCTTCATGCACGATCTTGGGATTGGCAAGCTTCTTGGGAAAGCCCCACAGTTCGCGGCCGCCGGCGATCGGCGCGTCGTCGTCGAGATACATCGAATGGACGTAGGCGCCGTGCTGGCCCTTGTAGCGCACCGGGATGACCTGGCCGGTCTCGGTGTAGTCGCCGAAACCGGTCGAGTCAGGCATGCGGATGAATTCGTATTTGACCAGCGGCTCGTCGATCTCCAGCGGCTCCGGCACGACAGCCTCTAGCGCCTCGCGCGTCGTGCGGTAGGTGATGATGACGTATTCGCGGTTGAAGAAACGGTACGGCCCGGGCGGAAAGGAGGGGTTGGTCAGCGGCATCGCATAGGCGCGCTTCACGACATCGGCGATCTGCAAGGCTGTAGCCCCATTTTGGTTCAGGAATGACTGCGCGAATGCGCTCCGGATTATGTTGCACGGCACCATGACAGTGCCGTGTCAGCCGCCGGACAGCCGCCCAAGAGGCCTGTCGACGGCCGTCTCAATCCTGTAATCGCACCGACATATGGCTATGGCACTGTCATGGTGCGGCGCACAAAGGCGGCCCCGTTCGTTCCCTCCCACCTCTTGCGAGATCATCATGGGTTTCCTGTCTTCGAAGAACGCCCTCGTCACCGGCTCGACCAGCGGCATCGGCCTGGCCATCGCCCGCGCCTTTGCCGCCGAAGGCGCCAATGTCACCATCAACGGCCTTGGCGATGCGGCTGCCATCGAGCAGGAGCGCACCGGCATCGAGAGGGATTTCGGCGTCAAGTGCCGCTATTCCGGTGCCAACATGATGGATGGCGCGGCGGTCAGCGCCATGATGCGTGAGGCCGAGGCTGCCTTCGGCAGTCTCGATATCCTGGTCAACAATGCCGGCATCCAGCATGTCGCGCCGATCGAGGAGTTTCCCGATGACAAGTGGGAAGCCATCATCCGCATCAATCTGCTCGCCGCGTTCTACGCCATCAAGGCGGCACTGCCGGGCATGAAGACGCGCAAATGGGGCCGTATCATCAACACCGCCTCGGCGCATGCGCTGGTCGCCTCGCCGTTCAAGTCGGCCTATGTGTCGGCCAAGCACGGCATTGCGGGCCTCACCAAGACGGTAGCGCTCGAAGCAGCGCTCGACGGCGTCACCGTCAATGCGATCGCGCCGGGCTATGTCTGGACGCCGCTGGTCGAAAGGCAGATTCCAGACACGATGAAGGCGCGCGGCATGACCGAGGAACAGGTCAAGCACGATGTGCTGCTCGCCGCCCAGCCGACCAAGGAATTCGTCACCGTCGACGAGCTCGCCGCGCTGACGCTGTTCCTGTGTTCGGACGCGGCCAGGCAGGTCACCGGCACCACCTTGCCGATGGATGGCGGCTGGACGGCACAGTAGAGGGTAATCCAAGCGTTCCGTTTGCCTGCTGGTGCCGCTGGGCGCTGGCAGAAAAGCACCCGGCTATGCCGTGATCTTAATTGATGCGGATGGCGTGGTCGTGCATTTCCATGATTTTGCGATCGACGCGGCGGGTTGCCCGCCTCCGGCAGGCTTCGCGGGACACTGAGCAGGACTTCCCGCGAGGGCCAAGATGCCGCCAGTCGCATGTGCCGGCCTATTGCACGGCAGCGCAACAGGCTGCGCCGTTGCTGAACTGAACGATCCCAACCGATGCCCATCCGCGCACTGACGGCGACTGCGCGGCATCGGGTTTCCCAGCCTCTTTCTCGTCCCGCCGGACTACGGTGAAAGTGTCCAAAAAGCACGGAAATATGGACATTAGTCTTGACAGAAATACAGATGTTCAATACCCGTCAGGCAATCGAACAAGCCTGCATTATGGGAGGAACGAGCGGTATGGCTTCCAATGTTTCGTTGACGGGTCTTGCCCGCGATCTCGAGGAACGCGCAAAGTCGGGCAAGCCTATCCGCATCGGCCTGATCGGCTCGGGCGAGATGGGAACCGACATCGTCACTCGTGTCGCCCATATGTCGGGCATCGAGATCGGCGCCATTTCCGAACTGAACCTGCCGGCTGCCAGCAAGGCCGTCGATATCGCTTTCCAGGAAACCGGGCATGCGCGCGAAGTGTCGAATGCTTCGGCTATGACGTCGGCGATGGAAGCCGGCAAGGTCGCGGTCACCAACGACGCCGACCTTGTCATCAACAATGATCTGATCGATGTCGTCATCGACGCCACCGGGGTTCCCGCCGTTGGCGCCGAGATCGGGCTGCGCGCCATGGAACATGGCAAGCATCTGGTGATGATGAATGTCGAGGCCGACGTCACCATCGGCGCCTATCTGAAAAGCGAGGCCGACCGGCTCGGCGTCACCTATTCACTGGGCGCCGGCGATGAGCCGTCCTCCTGCATGGAGCTGATCGAGTTCGTCTCGGCCATGGGTCACCCGATCGTTGCCGCCGGCAAGGGCAAGAACAATCCGCTCAACATCGACGCTATTCCCCCGGACTATGAGGAGGAAGCCAAGCGCCGGCACATGAATGTCCGCATGCTGGTCGAATTCGTCGACGGCTCCAAGACCATGGTCGAGATGGCGGCAATCGCCAATGCCACCGGCCTGGTTCCAGACAAGGCCGGCATGCATGGCCCGGCGGCGACGCTTGGCGAACTGTCCAAGGTGCTGGTGCCGCAGAAGGATGGCGGCGTTCTGTCGAAGGTCGGCGTCGTCGACTATTCGATCGGCAAGGGTGTCGCGCCCGGCGTCTTCGTCGTTGCCGACATGTCGCATCCGCGCATCTCCGAGCGCATGGAAGATCTGAAGATGGGCAAAGGCCCGTATTTCACTTTCCATCGTCCCTATCACCTGACCTCGCTCGAGGTGCCGCTGACCTGCGCGCGCGTCGTGCTCTACGGCAAGGCCGACATGGTGCCGCTGGCCAAGCCGGTGGCCGAAGTCGCCGCCGTGGCCAAGAAGGACATGAAGCCCGGCGAGAAGCTCGATGCGATCGGCGAATATTGCTACCGCGCCTGGATCATGACGACGCCTGAGGCGCGCGCCGCCAAGGCCATTCCCTGCGGCCTGCTGCAGGGCGGCTCGGTCACCGCGCCGATCAAGAAGGGCGAACTCATAACCTACGCGAATGCAGCGCCCGCGGCGGGCTCCAAGATCGCCGAACTGCGCGCTCGCCAGGACAAGCTCGTCTATGGGACCGGGGGAGCGTGATCATGGCCACAGCCAGCAAAGCCGTCACTGACAGTCGCGCCAATCTGCCCTTCGTCTACCGCCAGTACAGCGCCGAGCAGCTCAAGCAGGTGCTCCACAAGATGTACCTGATCCGCCGCTTCGAAGAGGGTGCGGAGGAGTGCTACACGCGCGGCCTCATCCATGGCACCATGCATTTGTCGATCGGCCAGGAAGCCAGCGCCATGGGCATCTGCATGCCGCTTGCCGAGGATGACCAGATCACCTCGACGCATCGCGGTCACGGCCACTGCATTGCCAAGGGCGCCGAGGTCAAGCGCATGTTCGCCGAGTTCTTCGGCAAGACCACAGGCTACTGCAAGGGCCGTGGCGGCTCGATGCACATCGCCGATGTCGGCAAGGGCAATCTCGGCGCCAATGGCATCGTCGGTGGCGGTATTCCGATCGCCGTCGGGGCGGCATTGTCCTCCAAGATGATGAAGACCGGCAAGGTCGTGGTCTCCTTCTTCGGCGATGGCGCCAACAATGAAGGCGCTTTCCACGAGGCGCTCAACATGGCGGCGGTCTGGAAGCTGCCTGTCATTTTCGTCTGCGAGAACAATGGCTACGGCATGTCGACATCGACAGCCCGCTCGACCGCGGTCAAGAACATCGCCGAGCGCGCCGCCGCCTATTCGATGCCGGGCGTCATCGTCAACGGCAACATCTTCTCCGAGGTCGCCGAGGCGTCTCATCAGGCTGTTGCCCGAGCCCGCGCCGGCGAGGGGCCGACGCTGATCGAGTCCAAGACCTACCGCCATCGCGGCCATTCCAAGAGCGACCGCAACCGCTATCGCACCAAGGAAGAGATCGAGGACTGGATGTCGAACCGCGATCCGATCACCCTGTTCGAAAGCGAGCTCAGGGAATTCGGCTTCATCGACGACAAGGGCATCGAGGCCATTCGCGATGCCGTGGCGCAAGAGATCGCCGAGGGCATCGAGTTCGCCAAGGCGAGCCCTTCGCCCGATATCAGCGAGACGGGAAATTACGTGTATACGGAGCAGGCGTGATGGACGCGATGGTGCGTGAACTGAGCTACGCCCAGGCGATCCAGGAAGCCATGGCGATCGCCATGGACATGGACGAACGCGTTTTCCTGATGGGCGAGGATATCGGCGTCTATGGCGGCGCCTTCCAGGTCACCGGCGACCTGGTCGAACGTTACGGCGCTGACCGCGTCATCGACACGCCGATTTCGGAACTGGGCGGCGCGGGCGTCGCGGTGGGCGCTGCCCTCACCGGCATGCGGCCGATCTTCGAGTTCCAGTTTTCCGATTTCGCCACGCTTGCCATGGAGCAGATCGTCAACCAGGCGGCCAAGATGCGCTTCATGCTGGGCGGCGAGGTTTCGGTTCCCGTGGTGATGCGCTTTCCCGCCGGTTCCGGCACCGGTGCGGCGGCTCAGCACAGCCAGAGCCTCGAAGCCTGGCTCGGCCATGTGCCGGGTCTGAAAGTCATCCAGCCGGCGACCCCCTATGATGCCAAGGGCATGCTTTTGGCGGCGGTCGCCGATCCCGATCCGGTCATGATCTTCGAGCACAAGCTGCTCTACAAGATGAAGGGCCCGGTGCCCGAAGGCTATTACACCGTGCCGATCGGCAAGGCCGATATCCGCCGCGAGGGCCGGGATCTCACCATCGTCGCCACCTCGATCATGGTGCAGAAGGCGCTCGACGCGGCAGCCGTGCTGGAGAGCGAAGGCATCGACGTCGAAGTCGTCGATCTCCGGACCATCCGGCCGATGGACAAGCAGACCGTCATCGACAGCGTCAAGAAGACGTCGCGGCTGCTATGCGTCTACGAAGCGGTCAAGACGCTGGGCATCGGCGCCGAGGTCAGCGCCATGATCGCCGAGAGCGAAGCGTTCGACTATCTCGACGCGCCGATCGTGCGGCTGGGCGGCGCCGAAACGCCGATCCCCTACAATCCGGAACTCGAGAAGGCGACGGTGCCGCAAATTCCGGACATCATCACCGCCGCGCGCGACCTCGTGAAAGGGGTCCGCTAGACCATGCCGACCGAAGTCATTCTTCCCAAGGTCGACATGGACATGGCGACCGGACAGATCTCGCGCTGGTTTGCCGAGGAGGGCGCGCACGTCAAGAAGGGCGATGTGCTGTTCGAGATCGAGACCGACAAGGCGGCGATGGAAATCGATGCGCCGGCCAGCGGCGTCCTGCGCGATGTCACCGGCAAAGAGGGTGTCGATATTGCGGTCGGCGCTGCCGTGGCGTGGATCTATGCCGACGGTGAGGCCTATGGGGCTGATGCTGCTGCGGCCAAGCAGGACAAGGCGCCAATCTCCCCCCCCGCGGGGGAGATGTCGACGAAGTCGACAGAGGGGGGCGCTGTCGCGCCAACGTCTCATTCTGTCACGCACCCCTCTGCCCTACCCTCTTTGCCGCCACTTGGCATCTCCCCCACAAGGGCGGAGATCGGCCAATCGCCATCGGCCGGCCGTGCAACACCGCTTGCCCGGCGCCTGGCCCGTGAGGCCGGCCTGAACCTCTCGACCGTATCTGGCACCGGCCCGTATGGCCGGGTGGTGAGGGCCGATGTCGACGCGGCCATTGCCGGTGGCGGCGCCCAGACGGCGCCTGCCGCCAAGGCTCCGGCTGGCGTGCCGGCTGCTGCTCCTGCCGCGCCGGTAAAGGCGATGTCGGACGATCAGGTCCTGAAACTGTTCGAACAGGGCTCCTACGACCTTGTCCCGCATGACAGTATGCGCAAGACCATTGCGCGCCGCCTGGTCGAGGCCAAGACCACCATTCCGCATTTCTACCTGACGCTCGACTGCGAGCTCGATGCGCTGCTGGCGCTGCGCACGCAGATCAATGCGGCAGCCCCGGTGAAGAAGACCGACAAGGGTGATGCTCCGGCCTATAAGCTGTCGGTCAACGATATGGTGATCAAGGCGATGGCGATGGCGCTGAAGGCGGTGCCCGATGCCAATGCCTCGTGGACCGAAAGCGCCATGGTCAAGCACAAGCACGCCGATGTCGGCGTTGCCGTGTCGATCCCCGGCGGGCTGATCACACCGATCATCCGCAAAGCCGACGAAAAGACGCTGTCCACCATCTCCAACGAG
Source organism: Mesorhizobium sp. M7A.F.Ca.US.007.01.2.1 (assembly GCF_003998165.1). Classification (NCBI taxonomy): domain Bacteria; kingdom Pseudomonadati; phylum Pseudomonadota; class Alphaproteobacteria; order Hyphomicrobiales; family Phyllobacteriaceae; genus Mesorhizobium; species Mesorhizobium sp. M7A.F.Ca.US.007.01.2.1. The sequence goes on from NZ_RZQP01000006.1 coordinate 28,408, forward strand.
ATGAAGGACCTCGCCAGTCGCGCCCGCAGCCGCAAGCTGAAGCCGGAAGAGTATCAGGGTGGCACCACGGCGGTGTCCAATCTCGGCATGTTCGGCATCAAGGATTTTGCCGCGGTCATCAACCCGCCGCACGCGACCATCCTGGCAGTCGGCGCCGGCGAGGAGCGGGCAGTGGTCAAGAACGGCGAGATCAGAATAGCCACCGTGATGTCGGTGACGCTGTCGACCGACCACCGCGCCGTGGACGGTGCGCTGGGTGCCGAACTGCTGGTCGCCTTCAAGAACCTCCTTGAAAATCCGATGGGCCTGCTGGTCTGATCCACCAAGCAGAAGCCGGCGCCGACTGATGCGCCGGCTTGCGACAGAAACGACTTGTCAGGCGCTGACCCTTGACCCATGTTCTATCTGGATTGCGATCCAGGGAGGCCAAATATGCCTGCATTCGACCCATCTGACGTCAAAACCCTGTTCGGCAAGGTCATGGGTGCGTCGCCATCCGACATCAAGCTGGTGGCGCAGCGCCTGCACGACCACGCCTTCGAGCCTCGCATGTCGGCGGAGGAGACCAGGCAGCTCGTCGCCAGCCTCGGCTATGACAGTCTGGACGCGTTCTGCGCCGACATCGGTCTGCCCACGCATATCGCCGAGCGGTGGAGCCGTTTTGGTGTTTCCGGCGAGATGAAGCAGGTGTTCACACTGTTGGCGGCGCAGCGCAAGCGGGTGGCCGAGGCGATCGCCGAATTCGAATCCATGACCCATGTCGGCGTCGAGGATTTTTTGCGCGAGCGCGGGCTGATCTAACCGCCCTTGGCAAGCAGCGCCGTGGCGGTATCGCTGTCAGTGATCAGCACATTGGTGTCGACGGCTTTCAGTGCGGCGAGGATCGCCGCGACCTTGCGCTTGCCGCCCGCGGCGAGAACCACATTCGGCACCTTGCCGACCACATCGAGATCGATGGCCATGACACGCCCGTTTACCTCGTGGTCCACCAAACGGCCATTGGCATCGACGAAATAGCACAGCATGTTGGCGACCGCGCCCTTCGCTTTCAACGGAGCGATCAGCGATGACGGAACGATGCCATGCCGGAAGATGGTGGCGTCCGGCGACATGTCGCCGACGGTGAGCAGCGCGATGTCGGCGGCGGCCGCGCGTTGGCGTACATCCTGCAGGGTCGGCTGCGCCCAGAGGAGATCGCGCAGCGAGGAATTGTCGACCGTGACCGGCGCGGTGATCTGGTAGCTGTCGACCTCGAAGACATCGGCTACCTTGGCGGCAACGATGGACGGATTGATCCATTGCGAGTGCGGCAGGCTGCCGACGAGCGCCACCACACAGGCACGCTTCAACTGCCGGCGGGCAAGGAAGCCGAGGCTGGCATGCAGGGTCGCGCCGCCACCGATGGCGAGCGTCATGCCGTCCTGCATCTGCTCGCCGAGATAGGCCGCGACGGCATGGCCGATGGCTTTCTCCAGATGGTCATGCGCCGAAGGCGTCGGGATGACGACGGCGGCATTCAGACCCCAGCGCTTTTCCAGTCCCCGCTCGAGCGCCACCTGCCCGGCGGTCGGCGCGTTGATCATGGTGACGACAATGCCCTCGGCGGTGCAGGAGGCCAGCGTACGCATGACCTTCACCCTGGAGACATCGAGCTTTTCGGCAATCTGTTCCTGGGTGAAACCTTCGACATAGTAGAGCCATGCCGTCTTGACGGTAAGGTCCGACGAGACCATCGGCAGGCGAGCCTGTCTGGGTTTTTCTGTGGTCATCGGTTCCTGTCCCTCATGAGCCGTGGCCTGACCGGTGCTCATCAAGGAAATACCGGCCGGATGTCAACTGATGCCGGATCTGCGGCGTGTCGATTGTCGCACATTTCTGTTCATTTGTAATTGACATCGTACATATGAACATATTTTGTGGGTTTCACGCGCTGTGTCATCCACCAGTCATATGCGCCGTGCAGGGAGGAAGAGACGGGGAGCCGGCCAGAGCCGGACCGGTCATGCACAGAAAGACAGGAGGTCTCATTGAAGACGCACTTCATCAAGCTGCTGGCCAGCCAGCTGGCGCTCGCGGCAACTTTGTTTGCCGGCGTGGCAAACGCCGAAATACTGACGCTCTACACGTCCCAGCCGGAAGCCGACGCGGCCAAGACCGTGGATGCCTTCAAGAAGGCGCAGCCGGGTATCGATGTGAATATCTATCGCTCCGGAACGAGCGACATCCTCACCAAGATGGCGGCCGAGTTTGCCGCCGGCAGCCCGCAGCCCGACGTGCTTCTGATCGCCGATGCGGTCTCGATGGAGCTGTTGAAGAAGGACGACCGGCTACTGCCCTATCCCGAGGCAAAGCTCGATGGCATCGAGGCGGATGCCTATGACGCCGACAAGACCTATTTCGGCAGCAAGCTGATCACCACCGGCATCGTTTACAACACCGCCGCGGCCGAGAAGCCGCAGCATTGGGCCGATCTTGCCAAGCCCGCCTATGCCGATGGCCTGGTCATGCCGAGCCCGCTCTATTCGGGTGCCGCCGCCTACCTGCTTTCGGGCTTCGTCGGCGACGCCAATTATGGCTGGGATTTCTTCCAGAAGCTGAAGACCAACAACACCGTCAGCGTGCGCGGCAATGGTGCGGTGCTGAAGGCGGTGGCATCGGGCGAAAAGCCCTATGGCATCCTGGTCGACTTCATGGCGATGAACGCCAAGAAGAAGGGTTCCCCGGTCGAGTTCGTGTTCCCCTCGGAAGGTGTGCCGGCAGTGACCGAACCGGTCGCCATCATGAAGACCGCCAGGAATGTCGACGGCGCCAAGAAGTTCGTCGACTTCATTCTTTCCGATGACGGCCAGAAGCTTGCGCTTTCGATGGGCTATCTGCCGGCGCGCGCCTCGGTCGGCCGCCCCGAATGGCTGCCGGAAGGCGTCAAGGTCAAGGTGATGCCGTTCGACACCAAGGCAATCGTCGCCAAAACCGACGCCGACAAGGCGAAGTTCTCGGAATTGTTCGGGGGCTGAGCCGGCAATCCAGTCAGGGGTGCCGTCCCAGCGGTATCCCTGACGGGCAAAACCCCGATCGCATCGGCTGATCGACCCCAGGAAACGCAATCATGTCAACACGGATCAGGGAAAGCCGGGGCCAGGAAATGGTCCTGACGGCGGCGGTAGCCATCGTCATCGTCCTGCTTTCCCTGCTGCCGATGCTGCGCCTGATCAAGGAGATCGTGGCGCCCGGCGGCACGCTGTCGACCGTCGCGATAAAGGCGGGGCTCGCCAGTCCGGCGACCTGGATCGCCACCTGGCACACACTGGTCGTCGGTATCGGCGGCACCCTGCTTGCGGTGCTGTCTGGAACGCTGGTGGCCGTCCTCGTCACTCTGACCGATATCCGCGCTCGCAGCGCCATGGTGCTCTGTTACGTCATGCCCTTGATGATCGCGCCGCAGGTGACGGCGCTGGCCTGGCTGCAATTGTTCGGCCCGGCAAGCCCGTTCCTCAAGCTGTTCGGGGCGGCACCGCCGCTCGGTACCAGGAACCCGCTCTATTCGACATCGGGCATCATCCTGCTGCTCGGCGTGCAGTATGGCCCGCTGGTTTTCCTGTTGGTGCGCGCCGGGCTGCGCAAGCTGCCGCGCGAGCTGGTCGAAGCCGCGCGGGCGGGCGGTGCCGGCTGGTTCACCGTGCTGGTCACCATCGTGCTGCCCTTGATGACGCCGTCGATCATGGCGGCCGCTGCCCTTGCCTTCGTCTCATGCGTCGGCAATTTCGGCATTCCGGCCTTTCTCGGCATTCCCGCCAACTATCTCGTGCTGCCGACGCTGATCTATCAGAAGCTGGCCGGCGGCGGCCCCGCCGTGCTCGGCGAAACCGCATTCCTATCGGTGCTGATCGGCATCATCGCCATGGCGGGTATCCTTGCCCAGGAGATCATGAGCCGCCGCCGCGACTATCGCATCAGCTCCACGTCGCTTTCGGCCGAACCCTATGAACTCGGTCGCTGGCGGCCTACGGTCCAGGCCGGCATGTGGCTGCTGATCATCGTGGTGCTGTTCCTGCCGCTGTTCGGGCTGGTTCTGACATCGCTGGTGCCGGGCTACGGCATCGCGCTCACCGCCAAGACGGCAACGCTCGACAATTATCGCTTCGTGCTGTTCGAGCATGACGCGGCCAGCCGCGCCTTCTTCAACAGCTTCTGGCTGTCGATCGCGGCGGCCTTCTTCGCGGTCCTGGTCGCAGTGCCGATCGGCTATCTGATCGCATGGGGCAAGCAGCGCTGGGTGCGGCTGCTCAATCTGTCGGTCGAGCTGCCCTATGCTTTGCCCGGCGTGGTGCTGGCGATCGCCTCGCTGCTCATGTTCCTGCGGCCGATCCCGCTCACCGGCATCCAGCTCTACAACACCGTCTGGATCATCCTCTACGCCTATCTCGCCCGTTTCCTGGTGCTGGCGCTGCGGCCGACCATCAGCGGCTATCACCAGATCGACCGGGCGCTGGAGGAGGCGGCGCAAGTAGCGGGCGCCGGGCTGTTCACGCGCATGCGCACGATCATCTTTCCCCTGGTGGCACCGGCGGCGATCGCCGGCGGACTACTGATCTTCATGACGGCGCTCAGCGAACTTACCGTCTCGGCGCTGCTGTGGTCGTCCGGGTCGGAGACGATCGGTGTCGTGATGTTTTCCTTCGAGCAGGGCGGCGATTCCAACTATGCGGCGGCGATGTCCGTCATCACTGTGGCGGTCACTTTCCTGTTGATGCTGGTGACCAATCTGCTTGCCCCCTACCTTCCGACCGGAGTGCTGCCATGGCGCGATTGAGCCTGGACAATGTGACCAAGAGCTTCGCCAATTTCGATGCCGTCAAGGACGTATCGATCGATGTCGGCGACGGCGAGTTCCTGGCAGTGCTCGGGCCGTCCGGCTGCGGCAAGACCACGCTGCTGCGGCTCGTTGCCGGATTCGAGAAGGTGACGTCAGGCGAGATCCGTATCGGCAGCGAGGTCGTGTCGGGCAAGGGCGGCAGCGTCGCGCCGGAAAAGCGGCGCGTCGGCATCGTCTTCCAGAACTACGCGCTGTGGCCGCACATGACGGTCGCCGAAAACATCGGCTATTCGCTGAAGGTGGCGCAGCTCGACAAGGCCGTCGCGCGCCAGAAGGTTGAAGACGCACTCGCCCTGGTCAATCTGCAAGGGCTGGGCGAGCGTCGGCCGGCCAATCTGTCCGGCGGCCAACGCCAGCGCGTGGCATTGGCGCGCTGCCTTGTCGCCGCGCCCTCGTTGGTTCTGTTCGACGAGCCGCTGGCCAATCTCGACGTGCATCTGAGGGCTTCGATGGAGGACGAGTTCGCGTCCTTCCACAAGCGCACGGGCACGACGATCGTCTACATCACCCATGACCAGGCCGAGGCGATGGCGCTGGCCGATCGGATCGCGGTGATGGATGGCGGGCGTCTTGCCCAGCTGGCGACGCCACGCGAACTCTATCATGAGCCGGCAAATGAAATGGTGGCTTCCTTCATTTCGCAGGGCATTTTGCTGCCTGCGGATGTGTTGAGCGCGGAAGAAAGAGGGCACTGCAAGGTCCGCGTTCTCGGCGCGGAACTGGTTGTCCGCTGCCGGCCAGGCGAGCGGCCGCGAACCGGGGCAAAGGTCTGCTGCCGGTCGGCCGATCTCGACGTGTCGCCGGACGGTCCCGGCTTCGATGGTCTGGTCAAGCGGGTGATCTACCAGGGTGGCTCGGCGCGCATCGAATTCACGCCTTCGACCAATCCCGACCTCACCTTGCATTTCGAACAGCCCGATCCAGTCGCGCTGGAGAGCGGAGCCCAGGCACGCCTGCGGATACGCTCCGGCTGGCTGATCCCGGCGGCGGGGGCGGCATCGTGATGATGCTCGACCTGCTCGGCGGCTTTGGCGAAAAGGGCCGCACCAGCCTTGCTGTCTGCAGCGGCAAGGATCGCATCCTGCTCGACGTCGGCATCAAGGTCGGCGCCTCGGGGGCGGACTACTATCCGGCGCTGAACGGCTCGGTCGCCGACATCGATGCGCTGTTCGTCTCGCATGCGCATGAGGATCATATCGGCGCGCTGAGCTGGCTGCTGTCGCGCGGTTATGCCGGTCCGATCTTCATGACCGCCGAGACCCGCGACGAGGCGCCTGCCACGCTCGCCGGCTATGCTGAGCCCGAGGATTTCAGGCGGTTCCCTTTTCCCGAAGATCGCCTCGAATTGTTCGAACCCGGCGACACGTTGAACAGCGGCAATTTCACGATCCGGACGGGACGCTCCGGGCATGTCGTGGGCGGCGTCTGGTTTGCCGTGGACGATGGCGAGAGCCGCGTCGCCTATTCCGCCGATGTGGTGCCGGACAGCAATGTCTTCGTCATGGACACGATCCCGCACTGCGACCTGCTTGTCCTCGATGCTTCCTACGGCGCCGATCCGGTGCCGGGGGCGGCGCGTGCGCGCGAAATCTCGCAATGGGTTGCGAGGCATTCGGGCGGGTGTCTTTTGCCGACGCCGCTCTCGGGTCGGTCGCTGGAGCTGATCGCGGCCTTGCCAGGGCCGTTCGCCATCCATGCCGGCATGCGCTCGTCCCTGGAAGCGCAGATCGGCGCCACGGCAGCCCTGTTGCCGGGCGTTTCAACGTTGCTGCGCCGCCGCCTGCAAGACGCAGCCGACTGGACCGATGCCGATCCCCTGCCGTCCATGCCGCTGCTGGCGGATGACGGCATGGGTGAAGCCGGCCCATCGTCGCGCCTCTTGCCGCGTGCCGACCATTCCGGTTTTCCGGTGCTGCTTACCGGGCATCTGCCGTCAGGTTCGCCGGGCGATGTGTTGCACAAGGCCGGTCGGGCGGACTGGGTACGCATGCCGACCCATCCGACGCTGTCGGGCAATGTCGATATCTGGGAGAAGGCCGGCCGTCCCGCGGCACTCGGCCATTCCTGCACGCCGGATCTTCTCGGCGACCTGCAATCCCACATCCCCTCGCTGCGCACGCAATGCCGCACCGGCCAGCGCATAGTGGTGTCGGAGGCAAGAAAACGATGAGAATTCTGATCTGCAACGATGACGGCATCGAAGCGCCGGGGCTTGCCCGTCTGGTCGCGGCCGCCAGCGCGTTGAGCGGCGATGTCTGGGTGGTCGCGCCCGACGGCAAGCGCACCGCCGCCGGCTCGTCATTGACGATTGCCAGGCCGTTGACCATGCGGCGCCTCAAACCGAACTGGTACGCCTGTTCCGGCACCCCGGCCGATTGCGTGGTAAGCGCCATGACCTGGTTGTTCGCCGATACGAAGAAGCCAGATCTGGTGCTGTCGGGTGTCAACGATGGCCGCAACGTTGCCGAGGACCTTGCCTATTCCGGCACGCTCGGCATTGCGCGGGAGGCCACTTTCTGGGGCGTTCCGGCCATTGGCTTCTCACGCGTGAAAAATCCTGATTTCACCGATGGCGACGACCAATGGCTTGGCGCGCTGATCGTGTCCCTGTGGCAATCGCGCGCCGACTGGGCCGCTGAGGGTCATTGGCTGAGCATCAACCTGCCGACCTCGCTGCCGGCCGAAATCCGCCAGCCGCGCATCGGTCGCGACAAGATCGCCCGCAAGGCCGAGATCGTGGAGAGCGACGGCGACCGCACGGTCATCACCGTGCCGCGCGGGCGGGCTCACGACAGCCAGCCGGGCGACGAGAACGACGCGATCGATGCCGGCTTCATCAGCATCAACCGGCTGAACTGGCTTGGCGAGACGCGGCTGGACGAACGGTTTCTGGACGGGATCCCGCGCCAGCGGCAAACTGGCTGACCTGAGGTCTGCGCGTCGTCATCCGATCACCAACCTGTCAGCGGTTAAATCAAGCCAATCCACTACCTATGCTTGAAGCCGCCGCTATTTCATTCCACATCGGTGCGGATGAAGGGCGAAACAGGAGAACGGCGGCGGCATTTGCTGTGGGCTTTGCCCGCATCGCTGATCCTGCATGCGCTCATCGCGGCGTTTCTGATCTATGGCCTGCCGAGACCCGAGCAGCAGCCGGTTCAGCAGGAACAGCCCGTCAATGTCGCGATCGTGCCGCCGCCCGAGAAGCCCAAGCCGAAACCTGCTCCAAAGCCGCCGGAACCGACACCTGAAAAGAAGGCTGAAAAGCCGCCTGAACAAAAGCCGCCGCCGCCGAAACCGCCAGACGACCAGGTTCTGAAGCGCGTTTTCCAGTACGGCCAGAAAGATACCGGGCCGGAGAAATCGCTCGACGGAAGCAGCGCTAAACCCAACACGCCGTCGCCGGCCAAGGATGAGGCTGCAAAGCCGCCTGTCGCGCCGACACCCGTGCCGACGGAGCCCGCCCCGGCTGCAACGCCACAGCAGAAGGCAGACCCCAGCAAGCCTGACGAGAAGCCGGCCACCGTTGCGCCGGACGAAAAGCCCGCGCAAAGCGAGGAAAAGCAGGCGACCGAGGACACCGACAAACAGCAGCCGGACAAACAAGAACTCGCACCGCAACCTGACGAAAAGCAAGCCGTCGTGACGCCAAAGCCATTGACGGCTGAGACCGGTGACAAGCCGGCGCCTCCAGCTTCGACTGGAAAGGCAAAGTCCAAACCTGCCAAGACAATGACGTTCAAACCCGCAAGAGCTTTCAAAGCGCCGATCGGGAATGCTGGAAGGTCAAATCCCACCAACGACGACGTTGCAGGATCACCAATCTATTCCGGCCTTCCGGGCGTCAGAAAGCTTTACTCGCAAGGGGCAACCGGCAATGCGTTCGCTACAAGCTCCATGGAGAATGTGCCGCGCGGTCAGCGGGTGGCCACCCTTTGCGGCAACGTTCTGAGCCGGGAACTGCAAAGTGCCGACTATACGGTCAAATGGGTGCCAACCATTACGCTGGACAAAGGCAATGTTCTCAATCCTCCGCAGGCCGCCTTCAGCACCAGAAACGCTTGGTACAACCTAAATTTCCGATGCGAAGTCGACGCCGATGCGACGAGGGTCCTGTCCTTCAACTTCCGTGTGGGCTCACTCGTGCCGCCTGGCGAATGGGCCAGCCGTGGATTCACAAAGTATCGTCTAAACTAGGCCGGCACACCAAACCTAGCCAATTGCCGGCTAACTTCTTGCCAGTCGGCGCAGACGAAATCGGCACCGGCAGCCGTCAGCCGCGCGGCGTGCTCGGCATAGGTATGGCCGCCACCGGTGTAGCCGATCGCCGTCATGCCGGCGGCGATCGCGCCCTGGATGCCGAAGGGCGAGTCCTCGATGACGATGCAGTCAACGGGATTGGCGCCGATCTTGTCCGCCGCGAAGAGGAAGATGTCCGGCGCGGGTTTGCCGTTCTTGACCATCGAGGAACTGTAGATCGCATCGCCGAAGAAACGCGCCAGCCCGGTCACCGCAAGGCTGTGGTTTATGCGCTCGACGGAGGAGGACGAGGCGACACAGCGGTCGCCTGCAAGCGCCTCCAGAAAGGCAGTGATTCCCGGTGTCGGCTTCAATTCCTGCGAGAACAGCACCTTGGTCTCGGCCCAGATGTCGCCGTCCGCCGCCGCCGGAAACTGGTGGCCGGTCAAATCTTTGATCCTGGCGATGATATCGGACTGCTTCATGCCGATGCATTGGGCGATGACGCTGGTGTTGACGCCGGGCATGCCGTGCTTTTCGTAGACGCGCTCATAGGCGCGGGCGGCCAGAGGCTCGCTGTCGACAAGAACGCCGTCGCAATCGAAAATAATAGGCCTTGGTCGCGCCACGCGTTTCCCTCTCGAGTCAATTTTCGCACATCGCTATCGGCAAAAAGTCAAATGTTCAATAGCACGTGCGGTTTTGGGGGCGCGAAGAGCGGGCTCAAAGCTGGCGCAACGCATCGCTCGCACGGGAAGACACGAGCGCCCGTTGCATGGCTTGCCGGGACTGCGCGCGATCCGGGGTGATCCAGTTCGGTTCGGCGCCGAGAAAGCGGTCGAGGAAAGCCACCGCATAGGCCGGCATCTCGGTCACATTCTCGCGATAGGACCACCAGGTGCGCAAATCGTCGGCGCATTTGTCGATCCCGGGTGTCGTGCCGAATTCCTGCTCGTGGATCGCCGAAATCACCGAGACGCAGTAGTTGGTGTAGAGGAAACCCTCCGGCCAGAAGCGGACGATTTCCAGCGTGCCGGCGTTCGTTTCCGTCTCGATCAGCTGCGTGAGGCCGGAGATTTCCCTGGCCGGCGCCTGTTTTATCAGCTCACGCAGCACGAGGCCGGCGGCAAAGACGATGAAGTCGGCGCGGTCGATCGCGGCGAAGCGCTTCTGCCCCTCCATGATCTCGACCCAGTCGAGAAAGGCCCTGGTGAGCTTGGCCTCGTCGATCTCGAAGCGCACGCCGAACGTGTCCGAGACCACCTTGGCGCTGCCGCGAAAGGTGGCGCGGAACCAGCGCAACTGCCGCAGCCGATGGCGAAGATCGGGCATCAAGGCCAGTTCGTCCCTGAAGGGCAGGTCCATGTTTCCTCGTATCCTGTTTCCCGGTCAGCCTAGCACAAGCGCGCCGCCGCCGAAATCTGTCAGCGGCCCTGTGGATGACCGCTTCAGAGGCCAATATCATACATATTGACATTCTCGGAAACAAATGTTCTCACTTTGCTGTTGTCACGCGCCGGTCCAAGGTGCGATTCAACTGAGGCTTCGGGAGGAGAACCGAATGGCGATTTGGCAGTGGGGACTGCTTCTGCTGGTTATCGTGTGGGCGCTGCAGTCGCTCGGCGTCTGGCTGCAGATGCGGCATTATTCGGATGTCTTCAGGGGCGTCACCGACCAGTACAAGGACGGCTTCGTCGGAGCCGGCAATTTTCGCGGCCGGTTGGCCAAGGGCACCATCGCGCTCGTGGTGGTGACGCCCGATCTGGTCGTGCGCCGCCTGATGGTGATGAGCGGCCGTTCCGTCTTCACCAAGTTCAAGAGACATGAAGAATTCGAGGGTGTTCCCCTCGATCGACTCCGGTCCAACCCTGCAATCATGGGGGAGGGGGAACCCGGTGTGGCCGAGGCCGTGAAACGGGCGATCGAGCAGATCGACAAGACACGGTCGGAGCCGGGGAAGAAGCCGGGCCTGTCCGGTTTGAACGTAGCAAGGGCTTAGAGCCGGATGATTTCGGGCTCTAAATCAAAGGGATAGAGGACGCCGCGCACCGACTGGGATCAACCGGCGGGTGGCATAAGGAGGAGAAATGTCTGTATTTTCGTTGTTGGCGCAGCATGCCGACATGGCCGTGCACAATCTGCATGTCGCAGGTGCCATGGTTTCGGATGCCGCATTGCATGGCAAGCTCGCTGTCGAGCATGCCTCCGACCATCTCGTTGTCCTCGCACAAGCGGACAGCGGACCGATCACCGTCGATCAGTTCAAGGAAAAGCTGAAGGACGTCCAGCAGGAAGAGCAGCTCGGCTGGCTGACCGCCATCGGCAAGTACTTCATCGGCATCTTCCAGAAGGGCGGCGAGGTCTTCGCCGGCTTCGTCACCGGCATCATTCCGACGCTGGTCGTGCTGATGACGGCCTTCTATGCCGTCACCGAACTGGTCGGTGAAGAGCGCGTGCATGGCCTGGCGCGCGGCGCCGGCCGGATCGCGCTGACGCGCTACACGCTTTTGCCGCTGCTGGCGGTGTTCTTCCTCACCAATCCGATGGCCTATACGTTCGGATCGTTCCTGGAAGAAAAGCACAAGCCAGCCTTCTATGACGCGGCCGTGTCCTATGTGCACCCGCCGCTCGGCCTGTTCCCGCACATCAATCCCGGCGAGTATTTCGTCTGGGGTGGCATTCTCGTCGCGCTGCTGGAGCTGGAAAAGAAGGGCGTCGTCGTCGCCGGCTACCACGTCAAGGTGGCGATCTGGTACGCCATCGTCGGCCTCGTCGTCATCCTGCTCAAGGGCATGCTGACCGAACGCATCACCGCGATCATGGCACGCCGCCAAGGCGTCGAGCTGTAAGGGCGGGGAGGACATCATGGCCAAGACATATAAAGCCGTAAAAATCTCCCAGGGCAAAACCGGCTGGGGTGGCCCGCTCATCATCGAGCCGACCGAACAGCGCAGCAAGGTGGTTTCCGTCACCGGTGGTGGCATTCACCCGGTGGCGCAGCTCATCGCCGACATGACCGGCGCCGAGGCCGTCGACGGCTTCAGGGCACCGCCGATCGAAAGCGAGATGGCGGTTGTCGTCGTCGATTGCGGCGGCACCGCACGATGCGGCGTCTATCCGCGCAAACGTATCCCGACCGTCAATCTGACGCCGGTCGGTCAATCCGGGCCGCTGGCCCAGTTCATCACCGAGGACATCTACGTTTCGGGCGTGAAGCCGGCCAACATCACAATGGCGGACGGATCCGAAACGATCACGACTGCAGGGGGAGCAGCAGCGATGAGTTCAAACAACAATGCGACCGCGGCACCACAGCCGCTGCCGAGCGAAGGTGGGCTGATCGGCCTCATCAGCACGATCGGCCGCGTCATGGGACGTATCGTCGGCATCTTCTTCAATGCCGGCCGCCGCACCATCGACCAGGTCATCCGCAACGTGCTGCCGTTCATGGCCTTCGTGACCATGCTCATCGGTCTGATCCTGTATACCGGCATCGGCGATGTGCTGGCGCAGCCGATGGGTCCGCTGGCCAACAACATCGTCGGCCTGCTGATCATCTCGGCGATCTGCGGCCTGCCGTTCCTGTCGCCCATCCTCGGGCCAGGCGCTGTCATCGCGCAGGTCATCGGCGTCGCCATCATCGGCCCGCAGATCGCCAACGGCACGATTTCGCCGGCAATGGCACTGCCGGCGCTGTTTGCCTACAATACCCAGGTGGGCTGCGACTTCGTCCCCGTCGGCCTGGCGCTCGGCGAGGCCAAGCCTAAGACGATCGAAATCGGCGTTCCGGCGGTGCTCATCAGCCGCCAGATCATGGGTCCGGTCTCGGTGCTGATCGCCTGGGTCGTCAGCCTGATCGTGTTCTAAGGCAATTCCGGGAAAAGCGCACAATGCTTTCCCTTGGAAACTGCGTCAAAACAAAGAGATAGAGCGGTTCACCGCTCTAGGGAAAGTTTGAGAAAATGAGGTTCGCCATATGACGGTTCTTTTGAGAACACGGGTCACTGCCATCGGCCCCGAAGTGGCGGACCTTGCCGAAGGGGGCGTGGTCATCCTGTTTGCGGATGGCTCGCCGCCGGAGCTTGCCGAGGTTTCGGTGCTCCACAAGGCGGAGCAGGGACCAAGTGACGGAGCGCCCGCCAAGGGCGCTTCGATCACCCTCGGCCCGGTTGCCGCTGTTATCACAGCGGTCGGCTCCAGCGCGTGGAGCAAGGTGCTGGAAATGGGTCATGTCGTCATTTCGTTCAACGGCGCTACCGAGGCCGAGAGACCGGGCGAGATCTGTGCGTCGCAAGTCGATCCGCAAGCGCTCGTGGCCGCCCTGAAGACCGGCGCGATCATCACCATCGCCGCCTGACAGCATTCGCGCCGCGGCCCATGTTGGGAGCGGCGCCCAAAACCAGAGTATTTGCCATGGAACGCTCGACCATCGTCAGAGTGCATGAAGGTTTGCACGCCCGTCCCGCGACGCGGTTCGTGAAGCTCGCCAAGGGCTTCGAATCCGACGTCGAACTGATCAAGGACGGCAAGGCGGTCAGCGCCAAGAGTTCGGTCAAGCTGATGCTGCTGGCGGTCAAGGAGAACCAGGAAGTCACGGTGCGGGCGAATGGCGCCGATGCCATCGAGGCGCTCGAGGCGCTGATCGGCTATCTCGAGAATCCGCGGGCCGGCCTCGATGATGAAGCGGAAGCGCAGAGCCCAGCCAACGATGCCGGGCAGGAAGCGGCACCCGCGCCGGGATCCGTGCCGGCGGCACCTGGCGGGGCAAACCGCTTGCGTGGCGTGGCCGCCAGCGAAGGTTTCGCCATCGGCCCGGCCTTTGCGCATTTCCCACCCGATATCGCCGGACAGGGCCGCATGTTGCGGGCCGAGGAGATAAAAGGCGAGATCGACAGGTTCCGCACGGCTGTCGGCGCGGTCCAGGCCCGCATGGATCATGCGTTGGCGCAGGACAGCCTGTCGGCTGGAGACCGCGGCATCGTCGCCGCGCTGCGCGATATCGCCGCCGACGACAGCCTGACTGGTGAGGCCGAGGGCCTGATCAAGGGCGGCAACGACGCGGTTTCCGCCGTCATCACCGCCGCCTCCACCATTGCCGCCGAATTCAGCGCCGTCGACGATCACTATCTCAACGCGCGGGCAGATGATGTCCACGCCGTTGGGCGGCAGATTTGCCTGGTGTTGCTGGGCCAAGACGATGTCAGCCTCGAAAACATCCCCGAAGGGGCTATCCTGATCGCCGACGACATCGGCGCCTGGGATCTGGCACGCGCGCCGCTGAAGCGTATCGGCGGCGTGGTGTGCGGCCATGGCGGCGCCACCTCGCACATCGCCATCATCGCGCGCTCGCACGGCATTCCGGCAGTGCTCGGCCTCGGCGACCAGGTCAATGCCTTGCGTACCGCGCGAGACGTCGCGCTCGACGGCAATGCCGGCCATGTGATCATCGACCCCGACGAGGCGACCCGTGCCGATTTCGCCGGCCGCGTCGAAGCGGCGGCAAAGGAGCGCGCCGGGCTGACCGTCTTCAAGACGGTGACGCCGAAGCTCGCCGACGGCAGGATCATCGAGGTGGCGGCCAATATCGGCTCACTCGAGGAAATCGAAGCGGCGCAAGAGGCTGGTGCCATGGGCATCGGCCTGTTCCGCACCGAGCTTTTGTTCATGCGCCATATGCATCTGCCCTCGGAAGACATGCAGGCCGAGACCTATGCGGCGCTGGCCAAGGCTTTTGCGCCTTATCCGGTCATTGTGCGCACGCTCGACATCGGCGGTGACAAGCCGATTGCCGGCATCGAATTTCCCGACGAGGAGAATCCCTTCCTCGGCTGGCGCGGCATCCGCATGTGTCTCGACCGGCCCGACATCTTCAAGCGCCAACTGCGGGCGCTGCTGCGCGCAGCCGTGCACGGCAACATCAAGGTGATGCTGCCGATGGTGTCCGACCTCTCGGAGGTCAGGCAGACGCGCGTGCTGGTCGACGAATGCACGGCCGAGCTGAAAGCCGAAGGCGTGCCGCACGCATCATTCGATCTCGGCGTCATGATCGAAACCCCGGCCGCCGTGCTCATCGCCCCGGCGCTGGCCAAGGAGGTCGCTTTCTTCTCGATCGGCACCAACGATCTGACCCAGTACATCATGGCCGCCGACCGGCTCAATCCGACCGTCGCCAAGCTCAACGATGTCACCAATCCGGCCGTCATATCGGCGATCGAAATGACGGCAAAAGCCGGCGTCGCCGCCGGTATCATGGTCGGCATGTGCGGTGAGGCGGCCGGCCGTCCGGATCTGATTGCGACCTTCGTGAAGATGGGGCTGACCGAACTCTCGATGAGCCCGGCTTCGATCCAGCGCGCCAAGAAAGCGATCATGGCCATGGCCGCTGAAGGCTAGCCCAGGCCGGCTGACTACGGCAGATGGGCAAGCAAGGTGGCGAAGACCGGTGTCAGCTCAGCGATCGGGTTTGCCTTGGCGCAAGCCTGAACGATGCGATCGTGGCGAATATCCGCCGCCAGGATCGCGATCTCCAGCATGTCCGGCTCCGGCGCGCCGTCGCTGCCGGTGGTCGCCAGGCCGCAGGCCAAAGCGAGCGGCGCCAGGCAGCTTATGTCGAGCGCCCGGCCGCCCGCCGGCGTTCCCGGCACGGTCTCGGCAAAGCGAACGGGACGCTGATTGAGGCACTCGACCAGCAGCGCCGAGCAGGTGGCCGCGATTGCCTGCAGTCCGGCACCCGGCGCGGCCAATGCGGCCAGGAGATCGCCATGCCGCTTGCGCATCGTGGCATGGACGGCCGCGAAATCGGCTTCGTGGATGCGGGCATTGTCGATGTTCAGGCCGGCAAGCACCGCTTTGGTCAGATAATACATATCGCGCCGGAACAGGCGCTCGGCGTCCAGTTGGCGATCCTCGTTGCCGACCGGGAAATAGGTGCCGAGGCCCTTCACCGTGGTGCCGTCCACCTTGATCGGGCGCTCATGCGGGACGAAAGCTTCGGCGATCGACAGTGCTTCGTCGACGGCACTCGCGGCATGGCTGAGCAGGCCTTCGATGCCCTTGCCTGGAAACGGCGGCAGATGGCTGGTTGCTTCGCGCAGGATGCTGGCATCGCCGCTGCCGTCATGGCGGCTCTGGCGGATGATTTCGCGGACTTCCCGCAGCCGGTCCTTCAGATTGACGCGGACATCTTCGGAGATTTGTCGGAGCATCGCGGATCGCCTTGAAATTTGCTGCGGATAGCCGACCGGGGCAGCCGCCACTCTCTACATTGTTCCTATCGATAGGTAGATCAATAGGCGATACTAGACCAGCATGCAGAATCGGCGGCGGCGCCCTCGTCCGTCGCCGCAGGGGGAGAGACAGACTTGGGCAGACGACGACAGGGCGAAAGCGAAGACGGTCGAGGCGAGGCAACCGAGCAGGTCGCCAGCGAAAGCCGGACGGATCGCCTCAGGATTCGCGCCGCCTGGATGTATTTCGTCGAACAGATGACGCAGAACGAGATCGCCGACGTGCTCGGCGTCGGTCGCGTCACCATCGTGCGCATGCTGGCGGATGCCCGGGCGCGCAACGAAGTGAAGATCACCATCGAGAGCGAATTGTCGGAAATCGTGCGGCTTGAGCGCGCATTGGAGAAGACGTTCGGGCTGCAGCAGGCGCTGGTGGCGCCGCTTTCGGCAGCCGATGCCGATCCCATACCAGCGATCAGTGCCAAAACCGGCAGCTTCCTGTCGGACACGATGAAGTCCGGCATGCGGGTCGGTGTCGGCTGGGGGCAGACGCTGTTCTCGAGCCTGCCTTTCATCAGCGCCAAGTCGCTCACCGACTTCAAGGTGATTTCGCTGCTTGGCGGTGTCGGCGTCGTGCGCCGGGTCAACCCAGCCGAGTTCGCCTGGCGCTTCGCTCAGATATTCCAGGGCGACGGCTATCTGATGCCGACACCAGCCGTGGTCGACAGCGTCGAGACCAAGATCGCCCTGATCGAGCGCTGCGGCCTGCAGGAGATTTTCGAAATGGCCGACGTGCTCGATGCCGTTCTGCTGAGCGTCGGCGGGATCGCCTCGGCCACCACCTTCTCTCGTGGTGGCTTCCTCAAGGAGGCGGATCGGGAGGCCCTGCTTGCGCGTGGCGCCGTGGGTGACCTCCTGTTCCATTTCTTCGACCGCAACGGCGATCTGGTCGACCACCCCGTCAACAGCCACGTGATGTCGGTGGATGTCGACCGTCTGCGCAAGGCACCGATCCGCATCCTCACCTCCGGTGGCGAGGAGAAAACCGAAGCGCTGCTCGGCGCCATGACCCTCATCGCCCCAACCATCCTGATCACCGACGAGGAGAGCGCGCGGCGCATGCTGGAAGCGGTCAGCGGAAGCTGAAGCTGTCCATGATGTAGTCCGGCCAGGCCTGCTGTTCGTCGAAAACAGCGGCGAGATCCGGTGTGTCCGCCAGTATTCCGCTCAGCACCAGCGCGGTGGCGATGCCGGTGCTGTTTCCCCCCGATATGTCGTGTTCGACGCTGTCGCCGACGCAGACCACGGTGCCACGGTCCGGCTCGCCGGCCAGCGCCAGCGCGGCGTCGAAAATCGCCGTGTCGGGCTTGCCGATGCGGGTAACGCTGCCGCCCAGGCTTTCGTAGAGATCGGCCAGCCGGCCGGCGCCGAAGCGAGGGCCAACGGCCGTCAGCATGATGATGTCGGGATTGGTGCAGAAACACGGCACCCGCCGCTCCGCCGCCGGCGCGAACAGCCTGCGATAATGGTCAAGGTCAAAGCGGTCACCCTCGCTGGCCGCGATCAGCACCAGCTCGGCCTCATCGCCGGACCCGGTCAGCGCAAATGGCAGGCCTTCGATCGCGGAGCGGTCATTGTCGCGGCTGATCAGCAGGCATTTTGTCCCCGGGCGCAGCTTTCCCGACGCCGCCATCTCCCCAAAGGATCGCCACGCCACCTCGCCGGAAGAAACGAAATGATCCCAGCTTCCCGGTTCGAAGCCGAGTTTCATGAGCCGGCTTTCATTGGGTTGAGCCCGCCTGCCGGAGTTCGAAACCAGCACCACGGTCTTGCCGGCGCGTTTCAGCGCCGATAGCGCTGCCGCCGCGCCTGGATAGGGCCGCGTGCCGTCGTGCAGCACGCCGAACTGGTCGAGCAGGAACACATTATAGCGCTCCGCCAGCGGCCCGAGGCCGTCGAGACGTTCGATCGTTTTCGCGCTCATAGGAGTCCTGCCCGGCTTGCACCCATCAGCGCCAGCCGCGCCGTGCCGGCGGCGGCCTCGTCGGAAAGCGCGGGCAGGAAATCGACGCCGAGCCTGCGACGCCGGATTGCCGTCCAGGCCGGGTTCGCTGCCCCGCCTCCGACGCTCCTGACCGATATCAGCGTGGGCGCGCCGAGCTCGGCAAGCCTGTCATAGCCGAGCGCTTCGATCGCGGCGATGCCTTCGAACATCGCTTTCAGATAATCGGCGTCGTCCGCCGGCCGCGGCGCAAGGCGAGGCGGCAGCGCCGGATCGGCGATCGGAAACCGTTCGCCCGTGGCGGGAAGCGGATAGTAATCGAGGCCGGTGCCCGTCTCCGGGTCGATTGTCGCGCTGAGTTCGATGATACGGGCGAGCGGAAAGTGCTGGGCCAGCACCTTGCCGCCTGAGTTCGAGGCACCGCCCGCCAGCCAGGCGTTGCCGAGCCGGTGGCTGTAGATGCCGAAGCGCGGCGCCGAAATCGGCCGGTCGGACAGGATCTTGATGGTCAGCGAGGATCCCAGCGCAGTGACCCCGTCGCCGATCGCGGCGGCACCGGTCGCCAGGAACGAGGCGCAGCCATCCGTGGTGCCGGCGACGACGGCCACATCGCGCGGCAAGCCGAACAGTTCCCCGGCTTCCGCGGTGAGGGCGCCCGTGACCTCGCCCGGCACGATCACGCGCGGCAGCAACTCCATGCGCATTCCGGTCGCCGCGATCCATTCCGGCCAGCGGCGGGCCTCGACATCATAACCTGTCTTCAGGGCATTGTTCTCGTCGCTGACGTCGAAGCGGCCGGAGAAGTTTCCGGCAATCCAGTCGGCCTGATGCAGCACTGCCGCAATGCCCGGTAGATGCTGGAAGCGCAGGGCCTTGGCGAGGCCGGATGTCGCTCCGTGCGCTGCACTTGCAGCCGGCGCGGTGCGGGCGATCGCGGCCAGGATGTCGTCGTCATCGACCTTGTCGTTGTACATCAGCGGTTCGGCCAGCGGCAGCCCGGCGGCGTCGACCGGCAGCAGCGTGCCGGAGGTGCCGTCGACGGCGATGGCGCGGACCGCCGTGCGGTCGATGCCGGAAAGCAGCTCCGTCAGCGCCGCCTTGACCGCTTGCCACCACGCCGTGGGGGCTCGGCCATCGCCGCCAAACCTGTCGAGTGGAACGGCCGAATGCCCGGCTATGGAAAAATCAGGGCGCATGGCGACGGCGCGCGCACCTGATGTGCCAATGTCGATGCCGATGACAAGTGGCATCATGTCCATGCTAGCCGCCAGCCGCGTTGAGCTTCTGGCGATACTGCTCGGCGTCCCAGTTGACCAGCTCGTCATTCTCGGAAGCGGTGAGATAGTTCAGCCGCGCGGCGATATCGATGCGCGCCGTCACGTCGGCGAGGCAGCGTTGCATGGCATCGGCGCCGGCACTGGCGTCGCCGCGCATCAGCACGCCTGCGCCGGGAAACAGGATCGCCGCAGGCGACGTGCCCAGTCGTGCAACGACATCTGCCACGGCCTCGCCTGGCTTCGCCACGACGGAGCCCTGGCCGAGGAAGATGACGTGGTCCGGATAGAGGCTGCCGGCCTGCGCCATGCGGCGGCTCTCAGCGTCGAGCGCAACCGCATGCGCTTCGACATCGGCCGGCAATCTGTAGCCGCTGTCGCCGGCAAGCGCGGCCAAGGCGTCGAGGTCGGGTGCGGCGGTCGCGCGCGCCGGCCGGGCCAGCAATGACCTGATACGGCGCAGCAGAAGCTCCGCCCCGGCGACGGTTTCGGCAGCGACGACCAGCCCGTGATTGCCAAGGATCAGCACGTCGACACCAGGCCGCAGTTTTTCGGCAATGCCGCGTGCAAGCGGCAGGCCGGGCCGGAAATAGGGCACATAGGCCCATTCGATGCCATCGAGCCGCTTGGCGACCTCGGCCTCGCCATCGGCCTGCACGGCAAGCGAGATGGTGTCGACGCAATGGACATGCAGAACGACGCGCTGCGGCATCAAAGCGTGCACCGTGGTCTCGATCGATGGCCGCAGGCCGCGCGGGTTGAGCGCTGCAATGGTGAAACCCTGCGGCTGGTCGGCGGCGCGATCGCGCTGTTCGACGGCTTTCAGCAGCGGCGCCATCGCCACCGGCACCATGATGTCATCGACGAGCGCGTCTTTCAGCCAGGTGCCGGAGGCCTTGATCCACAGCGTGTCGCCGGCTTTCAGCGAGGTGTTGCCGCCTGCCGCCTGGGTGAGATGCGGGCTCCGCCCTATGCTGGCCGAAAGCGCCCGCAAGGCCGCCAGTTCCTGCGCGTCAGCTTCGGTCGCCATGGCGCTTTTCCTCCAACGGCTCGGCCGTGTCCTGCGCGAAATCCCGTTGCCGGGATCGAATTGGCGCTGATATCGCAGAAACGAGTGATCTACGTCAATAGTGATCTACTGTCATCAAACACGCTTGCAATCCGACTAATGTTGAGTAAGTTACGCCAATTGCCATGGAAAATGGCATCCGGGAGGAAAGAATTGAGCGACTCCGGCCGTCAGCGTCAGATCGTCGAACTGTTGCGGGATCGTCCGTTCGCTTCGGTGCGCGAGTTGCAGGAGCGGCTTGGCGTTTCAGCCGCGACGGTCAGGCGCGATATCGACAGGATCGACGAGGCCGGCGAAGCGCGGAAGGTCTATGGCGGCATCTCGGCGCTCGACGGCGCTTCCCAGGCCGGTGTTGCCTACGCCAGGCCCTACGACGAGAACCGCGACCTTGCGGTCGAGGCCAAGCGGCAGATCGCCGCTCTCGCGGCGACCATGGTGCGCGACGGCGACGCCGTCATCGTGCATGGCGGCTCGACCTGCTTCCATCTGGGCGTCAAGCTCGCCGAGCGCAACATCCGCCTCTACACCAACTCGATGCCGCTGGCGGCCTATCTCAGCGACCACGGCCATTGCAGCCTGACGGTTGCGGGCGGTGATCTGCATCGCGAACCCGGCATCATCCATTCGCTCAGCCAGGCCGTGCCCTTCTATGCCTCCAAGTTCTTTCTCGGCGCGCAAGGCCTTGGCCAGGAAGGCGTGATGGAATCGCACCCGCTGCTGGTACGCTCGATCGTCGATCTCAGCCTTTGCGCCGACCAGATCGTGGTGCTGGCCGACAGCCGCAAACTGTCGATCCACGCGCGCAATGTCGCGCTGCCGCTTTCCCGCATCGGCACGCTGGTCACCGACGACGGTCTCTCCGACGCCGATGCGCGCATGCTGGAGGACGCCGGCGTCATGGTGCGGATAGCCTCGGGAGCCATCCAGTGAAGGTGGCTGTCCTCGATTTCGGCAAGACCAATTCGAAGCTGTTCGTCTTCGGCCAGGACGGGCGGATCATCGACGAGCGCCGGACACAGCCGAAATGGATGCGCCAAGGCGGCTTCAGCGTGCTCGACGAGGCGGCGCTCCACCATTGGGCGCTCAGCGCCGTTGCCGATACGGTCGACGGTCATGGAGTGGAAGGGGTCATGGTGTCGGGCCATGGCTGCACCTTTGCCTTGGTCGACGAAGCGGCGCTGACGCATCCGATCCTCGACTACGAGCAAGAGCCGCCGGCCGAGATTGCCGCGCGGATCGATCGCCGCATTCCGGACTTTTCGGAGACCTTTTCGCCGCGGCTGCCGCTCGGCTTCAACTACGGCCGCCACATGCTGTGGCTGCAGGAGGTCGATCCCGACGCGTTCGCTACGTCGAAATCGATCCTCGGCTATCCGCAATACTGGAGCTGGCGCCTTGGCGGGCGGGCGGTCTCGGAAGTGTCCTATCTCGGCTGCCATTCGCATCTGTGGGCGCCGCGGAGCCAGGACTTTTCCTCGCTGGTCGACGCGCAGGGCTGGCGTGACCGGATGCCTGGCTTCGAGCGCGCCGGCACCGTTATCGGCGAGCACCGCCTCGGCGCTGCGGCGCGACCGATCGCCATCCACAACGGCGTCCATGATTCGAATGCGGCGCTCTATGCCTATCGCCGGCAGGAGCTTGGCCCGGTCACCGTCGTTTCGACCGGCACCTGGGTCGTCGTGCTCAATCCGGATTGCCCGCTCGACACGCTCGACCGGGATCGCGACATGCTGGTCAATGTCGATGTCGGCGGCGGCCCGGTGCCGACCATTCGCTTCATGGGCGGACGCGAATTCGCAACCATCAGCGGCGGCTGGCAAGGCGAGATCGCCGGTCCGGTGGTGCAGCGGGTGATCGATGCCGGCATCATGGCGCTGCCGAGCTTCGCGCCAGGCGGGCCGATGCCCAGTCAGTCCGGCCGGCTGGTGGGGCGCATGCCCGATGCCGGGGAACGCGCGGCCACCGCGCTGCTCTACGTCGCGCTGATGGTCGATCTGTCGCTCGACCTCATCCATTCGAACAACACGGTGATCGTCGATGGCGGGCTGAACACAGGCGGTGTGTTGGCCGGACTGCTGGCGCAGTTGCGTCCCGGCCAGGCTTTCCTGCAGGGCGCCACGCTGGAGGGCAGCGCCACGGGTGCAGCGGCGCTCGCCTTCGAGAGCGTCGGGCGCGAATTCGCCGCCGAAGTTCCAGAGCCGGTGCACGCGTCGCGTTTCACCGGGTTGGCAGGCTATCGCAGCAACTGGCGTGACGCCACGATGGACCAGAGCGTCGCCGGTGCGGCAGTGGGAGGCGCGCGATGAGTGCGATTGCCCAGGCTGAGACGGCGCGCCAGCCGGTGCTGGAGATGCGCCACATCTCCAAGACGTTCGGCGCGATCCGTGCCTTGCACGATGTCTCGCTCAGCGTCCATGCCGGGGAGCTGCACGCCCTGATGGGCGAGAACGGCGCCGGCAAGTCGACATTGATGAAAGTGCTTTCAGGCGCCTATCGGCCGGATGCCGGCGGCGAGATCCTGATCGACGGCATGCCGGCTGCGACCGGCGATCCGATCAAGGCGCGCGCCAGCGGCGTCGCGGTGATCTATCAGGAGCTGTCGCTGGCGCCCAATCTGACGGTGGCGCAGAACATCTTCCTCGGCAACGAGCCGCGACGCTTCGGCATCGTCGATCGCGACCAGTGCACCCGGCGCGCCAGCGAGATCATCAAGCGGCTCGGCGTTTCCTTTTCGGCCCGCGACATGGTCTCCAGCCTGTCGCTCGGCGAGCGCCAGCTGGTCGAGATCGCCCGCGCGCTATCGACCAATGCGCGCATCATCGTCATGGACGAGCCGACCACGTCGCTGACCTCGCGCGAGACCGACCGGCTGTTCGAGGTCATCGCGACGCTGAAATCGCAAGGCATCGCCATCATCTACATCAGCCACCGCATGGAAGAGGTCTACCAGCTTGCCGACCGCGTCAGCGTGCTGCGCGACAGCGGTTATGTCGGCACGCTCGAGCGTGCCGACCTCAGTGCCTCGCGCCTCGTCTCGATGATGGTCGGCCGCGATTTGTCGGCTTTCTACAAGAAGGATCATCGGCCGCCGGATGAAAAGCGCGCGGTGGCGCTCTCGGTGCGCGCCATGTCCGACGGCCGTCTCCTGAAAAACTGTTCGTTCGACCTGCACAAGGGCGAGGTGCTGGCGCTGGCGGGTCTGGTCGGTTCCGGCCGCACAGAGCTTGCGCGGCTGATCTTCGGCGCCGACAGGCACATTTCAGGCACGCTGGAACTCGACGGCAAACCTGTAACCATCGGCTCGCCGCGCGAGGCGCTCGATGCCGGCATCGCCTATCTGACCGAGGACCGCAAGGAACTCGGCCTGTTCCTCGACATGTCGATCTCCGACAATATCAGCATGGGCGTGCTGGCGCGGGATTCGCGCGCCGGCGGCTTGCGCGACTTCGCGGCCGCCGAAAGGCGTGCTTCCAAGGCCGTTGCCGATCTCTCCATCCGCACCAGTTCGGTGCAGGCCAATGCCGGCTCGCTGTCGGGCGGCAACCAGCAGAAGGTGCTGCTCGCCCGCCTGCTCGAGACCGAGCCGAAGGTCGTCATCCTCGACGAGCCGACCCGCGGCGTCGATGTCGGAGCGAAATCGGAAATCTACCGGCTGATCGACAATCTCGCCAAGCAGGGCATCGCCATCCTGATGATCTCCAGCGAACTGCCCGAGGTGATCGGCGTCGCCGATCGCGTGCTGGTGATGCGCGACGGAAAGATATCGGGCGAGGTGACGGCATCGCAAGGCGAACCGCTAAGCCAGGAGGAAATCATGGAACTTGCAACGGGAGCGGCTCAGCAATGACCGACAAGGCGACCGAGATCAGCGCAGGCGGCCAGGCCACCGGCACGAGCCGACGGTTGCGCACGGCTTTCGCTGCCCTTGGCATGCTGCCGGTGCTGATCCTGCTGGCGGCCGGCTTCCAGTTCCTGAACCCGCGCTTCCTGACCGAGACCAACCTGTTGATCGTCACCCAGCAGTCGTCGATCAACATCGTGCTGGCGGCCGGCATGACCTTCGTCATCCTCACCGGCGGCATCGACCTGTCCGTCGGCGCCATCCTCGCCGCATCGGCGATGGTGGCGGTGATCGTATCGCTGGTGCCGGACTGGGGTTTGCTCGGCGTGCCGGCGGCCATTCTGGTCGGCCTCGGCTTCGGCCTCATCAACGGGCTGCTCATCGCCTACATCAAGCTGCCGCCCTTCATCGTCACGCTGGGTTCGCTGACCGCGGTGCGCGGTGTCGCCCGCCTGCTCGGCCAGGACACCACGGTGTTCAATTCGGACCTGCCGTTCGATTTCATCGGCAACGGTTCGCTGTTCGGCATCCCGTGGCTGGTCATCATCGCACTGTCGGTGGTGGTGCTGTCCTGGCTGGTGCTCAAGCGCACCGTGCTCGGCACCTGGATCTACGCCGTCGGCGGCAATGCCGAAGCGGCGCGGCTGACCGGTATCAAGGTGCCGCTGGTGCTGCTCTTCGTCTATGGCGTTTCCGGCCTGCTGGCCGGCCTCGGCGGCGCCATGTCGGCGGCCCGGCTCTACGCCGCCAACGGCTTGCAGCTGGGCCAGTCCTACGAACTCGACGCCATTGCCGCGGTCATTCTCGGCGGCACCAGCTTCGTCGGCGGCGTCGGCTCGATCTGGGGAACGCTGATCGGCGGCCTGATCATCGCGGTGCTCTCCAACGGGCTCATCTTGGCCGGTGTCTCGGACATCTGGCAGTACATCATCAAGGGATTGGTCATCATCGTGGCGGTCGCCCTCGACCGCTACAGGCTCCAGGCAGGAGCAAGAACGTGATTGACCTTAGTCGCCGGCGTCAACGACCGGTTTGTGTAACGCACCGTGAGAGGCGCGGGGCAATCGGAGGAAAGCAATGAAGACCATCGCCAAACTGCTCTGCGGCGTCGCACTCGCGTCGCTCGCCATCGCGCCTGCTTCGGCCAAGGACCTCAACAAGGTCGGTATCTCGGTCGGCCTGCTCGGCAATCCCTTCTTCGTCGCCACCATCAAGGGCATCGAGGACGCGGCCAAGAAGATCAACCCGAAGGTCGAGGTGACCTCGGTATCGGCCGACTATGACCTGAACAAGCAGGTCTCGCAGGTCGATTCGTTCATCGCCGCCGGTGTCGACGTGATCATGCTCAATGCCGTCGACGCCAAGGCGATCGCGCCGGCGGTGAAGAAGGCACAAGCCGCAGGTATCGTCGTTGCCGCCTTCGACGTTTCGGCGCCGGGCGCCGACGTCACCGTGATGACCAACAACGTCAAGGCCGGCGAAGAGGCCTGCCAGTACCTGGTCGACCACACCGGCGGCAAGGGCGACTACGTCATCCTCAACGGACCGGCATCGTCGTCGATCCTGGAGCGGGTGAAGGGCTGCAAGAACGTGCTTTCGCAGCATCCCGACATCAAGATCCTCTCCGACGACCAGAATGCCGAAGGCTCGCGCGACGGCGGCCTGAAGGTGTTCCAGTCGCTGCTCACCCGCTTCGACAAGATCGATGCGGTGTTTGCCATCAATGACCCGACGGCGATCGGCGCCCAGCTCGCTGCCAAGCAGCTCAACCGTTCGGAGTTCATCTTCACCGCCGTCGACGGCGCGCCCGATATCGAGAAGGAACTCTCTTCCGGCACCTCGATGATCAAGGCCTCGGCCTCGCAGGATCCCTATGTGATGGCCGGCCAGTCACTGACGATGGCGGCCGAGCTGCTGGCCGGCAAGAAGCCGGCGGAGCCGACCGTTCTGCTCGACCCGAAGCTGATCACGGCCGAGAACCTGAAGGACTACAAGGGCTGGACCGCAGCCCGCTAAATTCTTCCAAGACCGGTGCGGCCGGGATGACCCGGCCGCACCTTGTCAGCACCGGAGACGATGATGTCGCGTATTGGAATCCATTCTTTCGTCTGGTCGGCGAGCTCGGCTCAGGCCGATCTGGAGCGCACGCTGGCCAACACCAGGGAGGCCGGCTTCGATCTCATCGAATTCTCCTATCTCGACCCCGCCGATGTCGACATCGGCGGGCTCGCCAGGCGCATCGCCGATCTTGGCCTCGGCGTGGCGATCAGCATCGGATTGCCTGTTGACGGCGATATTTCGAGCGCCGACAGGGCGATTGCCGCGCGCGGCGTCGAAATCCTCAACGATACCATCGCGCTGACGCGTGACCTCGGCGGCCGGAAGGTCGCCGGCATTCTCTCGACCAGCCACGGATTGCAGGTCGAGGCGCCGACGCGCGATCAATGGCAGCGCAGTGCCGGCACGCTGGCCAAGGTTGCCGAAACAGCCAAGGCGGCCGGCGTCACGCTCAACCTCGAGATCGTCAACCGCTTCGAAAGCAATCTGCTCAACACCGCCGCGCAAGGACTGGCCTTCATCGAGGACACTGGCTCGGACAACATCTTCCTGCATCTCGACACGTTCCACATGAACATCGAGGAGGCCGATGTCGGGCTGGCCATCCATCAAGCCGCGGACAAGATCGGCTATGTCCATATCGGCGAAAGCCATCGCGGCTTCCTCGGCACCGGCAATATCGATTTCGCCGCGATCTTCGATGCGCTGACGGCGATCGGCTACAGCGACGATCTCAGCTTCGAATCCTTCTCTTCGGAAATCGTCGATGAGCACCTGTCGAAGAAGACCGCCATCTGGCGCAATCTGTGGACGGACAACATGGCGCTGGCCAAGCACGCGCGCGCCTTCATCGGGCTCGGGCTGGAGACGGCAAGGCGCAAGGCGGAACTCGTTTCGGCGCGCCACAAACCCTGACCCGCCCGTCGAGAGGGCGCGGCGTGCGCCGCATGGCAGGGCTCTGACTTCAAATCAACAAACGGCCTTATGGCAGCCAGTGCTGGCAGCTTTTGCGCCGCCAGCTTTTTCGCGATAGGAATTTTTT
Organism: Mesorhizobium sp. M7A.F.Ca.US.007.01.2.1; assembly: GCF_003998165.1. Taxonomy (NCBI): domain Bacteria; kingdom Pseudomonadati; phylum Pseudomonadota; class Alphaproteobacteria; order Hyphomicrobiales; family Phyllobacteriaceae; genus Mesorhizobium; species Mesorhizobium sp. M7A.F.Ca.US.007.01.2.1. Next base: position 56,032 of record NZ_RZQP01000006.1, read on the forward strand.
CTTGACTCGGTGACCTCAGCTATGGTACATTTTTGCCTATGGTGCTGATTTGCGCCAGTGACCCGCCGCACAGGCGGGTTTTTGTTTGATGCACCGTCAGCCAAGGTGCCGGCCGTATGGCGGCGGCATTGCTCGCGGCAGGTGCATCGGTTATCTGACCGGCCAGGCAAACAGCGCCACGCAATCCCCAAACGGAGTTCAGCACATGACACGCGAGACAATCCTCAAATTCGGCACCGTCGAACACGCGGACGCAGGCGATCTGGCTGGCTGGATCGTCGTCGAGGGCAGGCCGACCATGCAAACCGCCGTCCAGCACACGACCGAGGACGGCAAGGTGTTGTCGGGCACCTGGCGGGCGACACCCGGCACCTATCACGCCACCTATACCGACTATGAGTTCGTGCACATGATCGCCGGCCGCATCATCATCACGCCGGACGGCGGCACGCCGGTCGAGGTCGGCCCCGGCGATGCCTTCGTCGTGGAAGCGGATTTCAAGGGAACCTGGAAGATCATCGAGCCGGTGACGAAGCATTTTGTCGTGCGGGTCGGCTGAAGCGGGGTGATCCGTCTGGCCGCGCCATCGCGGCGAGTGCTCAAGCGAAGCTTTTTCGTGCCTCCGGGGGCCTTTTGGAGGCCATCCCACCGACATCGCCTGGGTGTCGCCGATGGCTCGGAGGAGGTGCGCTGACCTGGGCGCGGTAAGCGTATTCGCTGATCTCTGCATTCGCCGGGGCCTCGGCCAGGCCACTCCTCGGACTCCGGTCATTGGGTCATGAAGGCGTCTGTGGCGTCATCCAGACGGTCGGCCTCGACACGAATGATACGGCACTCGCCAGCCAAGCGATCTCTCATCGGTGCTTACCGGCCAAGTATGCTTGATACACCGGATTGATCCCCTAGTTCTTTCGGGGGCGCGGCAATCGCGAGGTTGCCTCGGGGGCAGCGGCGGTTCGCGCCGTTCTGACTGCACGCCGCGGAAAGACGGTTGGACCGACGCATCCATGGAGGTCGTCTTGCGTCAATCGCGTGGATTCACCTGTGCGTATTTCGTCTTAGCTTGCTCGATCGCGGTAGTTTGCGCAGGAGCTGCAACCGGTGGTCAGCAAGGCGGAGGGCATGGCAACGGCGGCCATGGTTCTGGTGGCCATGGGGGCGGCGGAGGTCATGACGCCGGCGGCAACCAGGGCGGCTCGCACAAAGGGACTGGCGACGATCCCGGCGGCTCCAGTTCGTCGGCGGACGACAGCGAGACCAGCACAAGCGGCACTACGACAGCCCCGGGGACTGTAGGTTCGGCCACCGCTACTGCTGTTGCGTCCGCAAGGGGCGGACAGTCGCTCGACCTCCCGGCCGCTCTCCAGCCTCCCGGCGACAGCAAAACTCAATCAACAGTCAGCCGAACCGAGGCGCTGCCGGGCGTCCCGGATAAAGTCGTTCGGGCCTGCCATGATGCCATCGAGTCGGCCGCCGCTCCGTTGGGGGCGACCAGCGTGCGCGTCACCAGCGCGGGCTTCGTACATCAGTTGAGTCGGGCGACGATCTCGGCCCCCATCGAGGTCAGCATCGACTATGCGCGGCAAGGCAGCGTGGAAACGCGGCAGGCGGCGATCCAATGCGAATTGGACGCGACAGGCAGCGTGATCGGTCTGACATAGCGCATCGCGCAGAACACTCTCGCTGATGAAGCAGGGTGAATTCGAGAGGCCATTCATCTTTGGCCGAAATGGCAGCAGGCCTCGGATGTGTTACGAAGGGGTGCGGGGCATCAAAAATGGCCTTCCACGGAAGGGACCGCGCAGTCGGAAATCACTGCGGTGTCACGTGTCTTGGCAAGAGCGAATAAGGAAGTGTGATCGAACGCACCCGGGTCATCCGCGAAGGGTTGCGAACCTTGCCAATCTTCTTGCTGACGGCCTTCACCTGGCTGGCTGCCGCGCGGCCAGAACGCGGCTTCAGGGGCGGTTCGATCTGCGCGCTGCGGCGCTCAGTCCTGAGCCTGTCGTTGTCCCCGCGCGCCGCAGCCAAGTCGCGGGCAAGAGAAACAGGGGCCTCGCGTTGCTCGTCCAGAGCCTCCTGAAGCTTAGCGACACGCACCAAAAGAGCTTGGGCGGCGGCTTCGCGCTCGATGCGTGCTCTGTCGAGATCCTCACGATTCATGACGGCTGTAGTACGTTCCCGTGCCAGAGCCTGTGCCGTCTCGGTTGCGGCCTGCTCGGCACGCTCTTTCGCTGAGACTGCCTTGGCTCGCTCCAGTTCAGCCGCCTGGCGCTCGATGCGAGCTTCTTTCAGCTCCTCAACGGCCGCTGCTGCTGCAGCGCGTTCTCGTGCGAGCGTTCGCTCCGTGTCAGCTGCGGTCCGCTCCACTTGTTGTCTCGCTGTGACCGCGTCGGTCCGTTCCCGCTCAGCCGCAGCCGTACGCTTCATGAGTGCGGCATTGGCCAGTTTCGCTTCGGCGAGATCGCCACGAAGCAGCTCCGTCTTCCGGCGCTCGTCGTCGAGTATGCCGCTCGCCTGCGCCAGTGAAGCCTTGGCCGTAGCGCGATCCTTGGCGGCCTCGGTCTCAAGCTGTTCAATTTGGACGCGCGCTTGCGAGAAATCGTGCGCCTGCCTTTGGGCTTGCTCCTGCTCGAGATGAGCAGCGGGCATCTCCTTAAGGACATAGCTGGCGGCCTCGCTCAGCATCGTGCGGACCTCTCCCGCAATGCGCCGCAACGCGTCAAGAGTGCGGGCTGCCGCGAGTTCATTGCGCAACCGCTCCTCGCGCGCGTCATCGGCAGCTGCCATGCTTGCCCTCAGCGTGTGGATCTGCTTGCTCGCCTCGAGGAGCGCTCCCTGCAGAGCGGCGCTCCTGGCACGCTCGCCTTCCGCCGCCCGGTGCTCCTGGTCGGCCAATTGTCTCGCAGCGGCAGCCTGAGCACGATCCGTCCCGGTTTGCGCCTGGTTAGCCGTGAGATCCGGGCCAAGCAATTCGGCACTCGCCTGAAATCCCAGCGGGCGCGAAAGGTCTCGATGGGCCTGGTCTTGGGTTTGCGAGATGGCGGAAGCGCTTTCGACCCAGATTTGTCTCGCATAGCCAATCGGCGCGGCCAGACAAATGGCGGCGAGACCCAAGCGCGATACAAGAACGATCGGCCTGCGAACGACAGGGTTTGAGGCAGGCGCCATGGCCGGGTCGGGATCTCTCAACTGAGCTGTGAAATTCAAACCGCGATCCGCATCATAGGCCAACGGAGCAATTTTTGGCGGTGAAGCCTTATGGCGCAATTGGTTCCATGCCGACCCGCAAATCCGCTTCCCACGTTCCGCGATCGCGCTGATGGATGCTGCAAGCCGGCCAGACTGCACTCTGTTCGGTGCAGGAGCACCGGTCTCGACCACTGACGAGCACCCGCTGGGTTCGGATGTCGCGGCGAAATGTTCGATTCGCACTCCGAACCGAGAGTAGTTGGTATTTTGAGCCCGAACATTCAGGCCGACCGCATGCAAGGGGTTGGCAGCCTTGGAAGAAGCAGGCCCGGCGACAAGTCCGGCCGGGCTTTCCCATTCCCAAGAAGCCTCGGCGATACCGGATCTGCCTTCGTCAAACGCTGCAAGGCGGCGCCGTCGCACCGCGGCAAGGATACGCCGGAGCACAAGATAGACGCCCACCGATGCAAGCGTCACCACTGCGCTCAGAATGGCCAGATTTACGTCGTTTGCATACATTTCGGCAAGATAATTTGGCATTGCCGTGCCCGTGCGTTCTGGGTGTATTGCCAAGTTCATAAAGCGATGGTCTGGTCATTCGCCTTGGTATTCGCCAAGGCCTTACCGCTTCTCGGAGCGTCGCTTTCTTCGGGATACTTCTGGTCGTTGCGAATTGTTGCGGATGGCGGGGCGCCGGTCGCGTGCCGACAGATCGCCGCAGTTGATATTCCGTAGCGGGCAATGGCCGACCAAGGACGCATGCAGGGCTCTGAAACGCCGGTTTGCGCCTCTGCATAGCAACCTCGCGAGAGTTCGCCGGTGCGGACAATTCGCCATTTCCGGGCTTAGGACTGTCCATCATGAACTTTAGCTAGGTCACAGCGCACCACGGTCAACCATCAGCTCCTAATGATCCTGCAGGCAGCCTTCGGCCAGAAAAAAGGGCCATTGTAGTGCCCGCTCTTCGTAGTGAAGCTGATCGTTCCTTGTTCGGTGATGCATTCCCGCCGAGATTAGAATTCGTCGTACTGTTTCGCGAAAAGTACGACGTCAATTTGCTAAGCTGATGCAAAGCATGGTGATCCCGACAGGAATCGAACCTGTGACCTACAGATTAGGAATCTGCCGCTCTATCCTACTGAGCTACGGGACCACGCGGCCAGACACATAGCCGCTTCGGATCGTTTCGCCAAGAGGCCGGCCGAAGGCAATTCGGCCGGCTTTGCGCTGCCGCTGTCAGGCGGCCAGCGCGGTTTCAGCCAGTTTCACCCAGTAGCTCATGCCGTGCGGGATGACCTCGTCATTGAAATCGTAGGCCGGGTGGTGCAGACCGGCGGTGTCGCCATTGCCGATGAAGATGAAGGCGCCGGGGCGGGCTTCGAGCATGTAGGAGAAATCCTCGCCGCCCATCACCGGCTGGATGCCGCGGTGGACATGGGCGTCGCCGGCGACACTCATCGCGACGTCACCGGCAAACACCGTCTCTTCCGCGTGGTTGAAGGTCACGGGATAATTCGCCTGGTAGTCGACCTCGATCCTGGCCCCGAACGCGGTCGCCAGCCCGTCGCAAATGCTGCGGATGCGCTCTTCGGACTTCTTGGCGATTTCTTTTCGCAAGGTGCGCACGGTGCCGGCGATTTCGGCGGTTTCGGGAATGATGTTGTAGGCATCGCCGGCGTGGAACTTGGTCACCGACACCACCACGGCCTCGACCGGATCGGTGCTGCGCGAGGCGATCGTCTGCAAGGCGCCGACCAGTTGGCTGGTGATGACGATCGGGTCGATCGTGCCGTGCGGCATCGCCGCGTGGCCGCCCTTGCCGTGCACGGTGATGGTGAATTCGGCGGTCGCCGCCATGATCGGGCCCGGGCGAATGGCGAACTGTCCGACAGGCAGGCCCGGCATGTTGTGCATGCCGAACACCCTGGAGATGTCGAAACGCTCCATCATGCCGTCCTTGACCATCTCGTTGCCGCCGCCGCCGCCCTCTTCGGCCGGCTGGAAGATCACCGCCACCGAACCGGTGAAGTTGCGCGTCTCGGCGAGGTATTTGGCCGCACCCAGCAGCATCGCCGTGTGGCCGTCATGGCCGCAGGCATGCATCTTGCCGGGGATGGTCGAGGCGTAGGGCTTTCCTGATATCTCGTTGAGCGGCAGCGCGTCCATGTCGGCGCGCAGGCCGATGGTGGGACCTTCGCCCTGGCGGCCGCGGATGATGCCGACGACGCCGGTCTTGCCGAGCCCGGTGACCACGTCGTCGCAGCCGAAGGCCTTCAACTTCTCGGTGACGAAGGCGGCGGTCTTGAAGACGTCGAAGTTCAGTTCTGGCGTCTGGTGCAGATGCTGGCGCCAGCCGGCAACTTCGTCCTGCATTTCGGCGGCACGGTTCAGGATTGGCATGATGGTTCCATCTCGCTGTTGGGACGGCGGGTGTTGGCCGCTGCCTTGCAATTGTGATCGCCAGGCACTTTGCCATCTTGGCGTCACATAGAGTAAATAGCACCGCAACAATGGGGTCCGGTTTTTGAGGGTCGGACCATATGCTGGCGATCGCGTAACGAAATCTTACGGAGCCAGGGGCGACTACGGCAAGAGGCGATTTCGGATTTGATCATGCGGTACAGGCATTTCCTCAAACTATTCTCGGCTGGCACAATCGCGCTGTCGGTTGTGGCCGGGCCGGCGCTGGCCAATCCGGTGGTCGTGTTCGACCTCGGCAGCGGCAAGATCCTGCAGCATCAGGATGCGTTCAAGCGCTGGTATCCGGCATCGCTGAGCAAGCTGATGACCGCTTACGTCACCTTTCGGGCGATCGCGGCCGGCGAGGTACAGCTCGATTCGCCGATCAAGGTGACCAAACACTCCGCCGCCGAGCCGCCAAGCAAGATGGGCTTCAAGCCGGGTTCGGTGATGCGGCTCGACAATGCGCTGAAGATGATGCTGGTCAAATCGGCCAACGACATTGCCATGGCTGTCGGCGAAAATGTCGGCGGTTCGCAGGCGGCCTTTGCCGACCGGATGAACGCCGAGGCGACCCGGCTCGGCATGAACGGCACGCATTTCGTCAATCCGAACGGGCTCTATTCGCCGGATCAGTACACGACGGCGCGCGACCTCGCCGTGCTGGTGATGGCGATCCGCCGCGAATTTCCGCAATATGTGCCGTGGTTCTCGATCGAGGGCCTTGCCGTCGGCAAGAAGGCGATCCCCAACTACAATCTCTTGATCGGCCGCTATCCCGGCGCCGATGGCATGAAGACCGGTTTTGTCTGCCCTTCCGGCTTCAACATGATCGGTTCGGCGACGCGCAACGGGCGCACGCTGGTCGCGGTTGTGCTTGGCGAGAAGTCGGCGGTCACCCGCGCCGAGACGGCGGCAAAACTGCTCGATCAGGGGTTCGACACGCCTGTCGCCGGCTCGGCCACCGTCACCACGCTGGCGCCCTATGGCGACACGGTCTCACCCAACGACATGCAGGACGAGGTCTGCAAGAAGAAGACGCCGCAGGAGCAGTCCGAGGCGCCGCCGGCCGCCGCCAAGAACGTGCCGAAATCACCCTATCAGGAAAAGCTCGACCATGTGCCGACGCTGGTTGCCGTCGGCCTTGGCGGCGCCACCGGTCCGGCGCCGAAGGCCATCCTCGACCAGGGCGCGCAGGAATTTGCCGATGTGCCGATCCCGAGCTGGCGGCCCGACAGGCCGGCACCGGCCGGCACCGGCCCGAAGATTGCCGGCTCCGCCGCGCAGGGCGACCAGCCGGTCAAGGTTGCGAACTAGCCAATGGGCAGCGGCTTCCCGATCCCAGTCTCGGTGCTGACCGGCTTCCTCGGCGCCGGCAAGACGACGCTGCTCAACCGGCTGCTCAAGGATCCGGCGCTGGCCGACACCGCGGTGATCATCAACGAGTTCGGCGAGGTGGCGATCGACCATTTGCTGGTCGAGCAGTCTTCCGACGGCATCATCCAGCTGTCGGACGGCTGCCTGTGCTGCACGGTGCGCGGCGAACTGGTCGATACGCTGGCCGACCTGGTCGACCGGCTGCAGACCGGCCGCATTGCCCGGCTCGCCCGCGTCATCGTCGAAACCACCGGCCTTGCCGACCCGGCGCCGGTGCTGCAGTCGATCATGGCGCATCCGGCGCTGATCCAGGCCTTCCGGCTCGACGGCGTCATCACTTTGGTCGATGCCGTCAACGGCAACGCCACGCTCGATGCCCATGTCGAGGCGGTAAAGCAGGTTGCCGTCGCCGACCGCATCGTGCTCAGCAAAGCCGATCTGGCCACCGACCCCAATGAGCTGGAAATGCTGCGGGCGCGCCTGCGGCAGATCAATCCGGGCGCCGAACTGCTCGATGCCGGCGACACGGAGACAGGCGTGGCGGCGTTGTTTGATTGCGGCCTCTACAACCCGGCAACCAAATCCGCCGATGTGCGGCGCTGGCTTGGCGAGGAAGCGGCGCACGATCATCACCATCATGCTGGTCATGATCACGAGCATGGCCATGACCACGGCCATCGTCACGATCAGCGCGTGCGCTCCTATTCGCTGGTGCATGACGGCCCGGTGCCGTTTTCGGCGATCGAGATGTTCCTCGACCTGCTGCGTTCGACCCATGGCGAGCGCCTGCTGCGCATGAAGGGCGTCATCGAGCTCAGGGAAGACCCGTCGCGGCCGCTGGTGATCCATGGCGTGCAGAAGATCCTGCATCCGCCGGTGCAATTGCCGTCCTGGCCGGATGGCCAGCGTGGCACGCGGCTGGTGCTGATCACGCTCGACATGCCGGAAGATTATATCCGCAGGCTGTTCGCCGCCTTCACCGACCGGCCGTCGGTTGACACGCCCGACCGCGCGGCGCTGGAAAACAATCCGCTGGCGATCGCCGGGCGGTAGCTCCCAACGATTACGGCGCGCCGCGCTCGACCAGGAAGCGATGGCCGCCGGAGACCGCGGCCGTTTCAATCAACTGGTGGCCGCTCTCGGAGCAGAATGCCGGAATGTCGATGACGGCGAGCGGGTCGGTGGTCTCCAACCAGAGCCGACTGCCCGGTTGCATCCCCGCGAGGCGCTTCTTGGCCTTGAGCACGGGCAAGGGGCAGTTCAGCCCCTTGAGGTCATAAATAGCGGCGCGATCAGCCACGGGCGATATCAACCGCCGAACATGCCGAGCAGCTTGTTCTTCAGCTTCGTCACCCGGCTTTCGTCGGCACTCGCCGCTTGCGTTTCAGCCATTGGCGCCGCTTCCGAAGGGGCCGCGATGGTCGCGGTGGCGACTGGGGCCTCCTTGGCGGCCTTCTCGGCCTCCTTTTCGGCCAGAGCCTGGGCCTTGGCGGCTTCCTTGGCTTGCTTGGCCGCCTCTATGGCAGCCAGCCTCTGCTCCTCGGCCTTCTGCTTGGCAGCTTTTTCGGCATCAAGAGCCGCCATCTTGCGGCCGGCGGGCGAATCGATGCGGCCCATGCGTGCCGTCTCGGTGACCGAGCCGTCATTGTTGAGCGACGGCGGATCGATCGGTACGCGTTCGCCGCGTGCGCGGCGCTTGGACCAGTCGGAGACGATGCTGGCTTCCTTGATACCGGCGATGGTCGGCTTGGGCGCCGGCACGCTGGCCTTGACCGCGCCGCTGAACGCCGCGTCATAGGTGCTCATGTAGGAATTGTAGGCGCTCTTCAGCGAATCAGGCTGCGTCGTCGCCGGGCAGGCGCCAGTCGGATCGAATGTCTGACCGTCGGCGGCTACCTGGTTGAAGACATAACGCTTCTCGCAGACATCGACCTTCGGCGGCACCTTGGTGATCTCGAAATTGTCGTAGCCGACCTTGAGCATCTTCCAGAAGTCGTAATTCGGGTCGTTGCGGTAGCGCGCCATGTTGGCGGCGGTCATGCGGAACGGAAACGCCTGGATCTGGAACTCGGTCTGGCCGCCCTGGAAAGCATCGCGGCCGAAGGCATAGATCTGCTCGATCTGCGCATCGGTCATCGAATAGCAGCCCGACGACGAACAGGCGCCGTGCACCATCAAATTGGAGCCGGTGCGGCCGTTGGCGCGGTCATAGGCGTTGGGATAGCCGATGTTGAAGGACAGATGGTAGTTCGAGCGCGGATTCATCTGCGCCGGGCGCACCGTGTAGAAGCCTTCCGGCGCCTGGCGGTCGCCTTCGGTGTATTTCGGCCCGAGCTTGCCCGACCATTTGCAGATGTCGTAGCTGGCGACCATGTCATAGCGGCCGTTGGTCTTGGCCTTCCAGATCTCGAGCTTGCCTTCTTCCTTGAAGATGCGGGCCATCACCGACGAGGTGCGGACCATGCCCTTGGCCCTCATGTCGGCGAGGATCTTGTCGGGCAGCGGCTTGTTGGCCTCCGGGGCAAAATCCTTCATCGACGAATTGTTGCAGCCGGCAACGCCGAGGGCAGCGATCAGGATTCCGGTGCGGGCAAGCTTGACAAACATGGCTACGGATATCGTCTTTTCTCTGGCGCCAGGACGTTTCCTGCCCCGGCTGCTACACTGCGCATCGACGGACCCTAAGCCCGTTAACCCTAATAAATTCCTTACCGCAAGTGCCGACGCATCCCCCTGCGGCAGTCTCATTGAGCCGAATGCAGCGGCATTTTTGTGGCAAAAATGCTCCGCTCCGCCACATTGTTGCGGCCAAGGGTGCCTGTGGTCAGAGACTGCGGCCCATGGCCAGGTATTTTTCGCGGCGCTGTTCGCGGAAATCGGTGTTGGCGCCGGCGAAGTCCTTCATCGTCCTGGCGATGAGGTCTCCGGTCGCGGCGATCACGGTTTCGGCGCCGCGATGCGCACCGCCGAGCGGCTCGGGGATGATGGCGTCGATGATCTTCAGTTCCAGAAGATCCTGTGCGGTGATCTTCATGTTGGTCGCCGCGTCCTTCGATCGTGTCGTGTCGCGCCACAGGATCGAGGCGGCACCTTCCGGCGAAATCACCGAATAGATGGCGTGTTCGAGCATGTAGACGCGGTTGGCGGTGGCGATGGCAATGGCGCCGCCCGAACCGCCTTCGCCGATGACCACCGAGATCGACGGTACTTTCAGGCCGAGACAGGTCGAGGTTGAACGGGCGATAGCCTCCGCCTGGCCGCGCTCCTCGGCGTTGACTCCGGGATAGGCGCCGGCCGTGTCGACCAGCGTCAGGAGCGGGATCTTGAAGCGGTCGGCCAGTTCCATCAGCCGTACCGCCTTGCGGTAGCCCTCCGGCCGAACCGAGCCGAAATTGTGCTTCAGGCGGCTGGCTGTGTCGGAACCTTTTTCCTGGCCGATGATGGCAATGGGTTCGCCGCGGAAACGGGCGAAACCGCCGACGATCGCCTGGTCCTCACCGAAATTGCGGTCGCCGGCCAGCGGCGTGAAATCGGTGAACAGGCCCTTGATGTAGTCGACGCAATGCGGCCTGTCGGGATGGCGCGCCACCTGCACCTTCTGCCAAGGCGTCAGCGCCTTGTAGGCATCGCGCAATGCGTCGCGGGAGCGCTTCTCGAGACGGTTGATCTCGTCGCCGACATCGACCGCCTCGCCATTCTCGGCAAGCTTCTTCAGCTCGAGGATCTTGCCCTCGAGGTCCTGCACCGGCTTTTCGAAATCGAGGTAATTATACATGCGTGAGCGGACCGATACGTCGGAAGGCAGTGGCTGACGGAACCCTTGAATCCAAGGCTCCGGGCGGTGAAATGTCGTCCTCACATAGCGATATGAGGCCTAGTCGGCAAGCGGATGATGATCGTTGACCAGCCGCACCAGCCGCTCTTCCAGCACATGGGTGTAAATCTGTGTCGTCGATATGTCGGCATGGCCAAGCAATTGCTGCACGGCCCGCAGATCGGCGCCGTTCTGCAGGAGATGGCTGGCGAAAGCATGGCGCAGCACGTGCGGCGAGATCTTCGCCGAGGCAATGCCGGCCCTTGCCGCCAGCCCTTTCAGGTCACGCGCGAAGACCTGGCGCGAGAGATAGCCGCTGTCCGAGGCGGCCGGAAACAGGAACGGACTGTCGGCCAAGGCTGGCACCTTGGCGCGGGCGGCAAGCCAGGTCTTCATCGCCGCGCGTGCCTTGGCGGAGAGCGGCACCATGCGCTCCTTGTCGCCCTTGCCGCGCACCATGAAGAAGCGGTCGTCGCGTTGCGCCACCGTCACCGGCAAGCCGACCAGCTCGGAAACGCGCAGGCCGGTGGCGTAAAGCACCTCGACCAGCGCATGCAGGCGCAGTGATGCCAGGCTGTCCCCATCGCCCGACGAGACATCGCCGGCTTCAATTGCTGCACGGTCGATCAGCCGGCCGGTGTCGGCCTCGCTCATCGTCTTGGGCAGCGGGCGGCCCTTTTTCGGGCTGTCCAGCGTGCCGGTCGGGTCATCGCCGCGCAGGCCTTCGGCGTAGAGGAATTTGAAGAACTGGCGGATCGCCGACAGTTTGCGCGCCTGCGACGTGGCGGCAAAGCCGCGGGCGGCAATGTCGTCGAGATAGGCGCGGATATCGGCGGCGGCGGCACCGGCCAGCCCGCCATCGATCGCGCCGGAAGCGTCCTCGAGGTCGCGGCGGTAGGAGGAAAGCGTGTTTTCTGCCGCGCCCCGCTCGGCGCTCATCATTTCCAGAAAGGCTTCGATGCGGGCGGCGCTGTTCATTCAGCCTGTCTTGTCATTCAGCTTTTCTTGGGATTGAGCTTTTCCGGAGGGATGCGCACGCTCATTTCCCCCTTCTTTGGCTCGACGAACATCACCAGTGCGAACATCGTACCATAGGCAATGCCAGCCAGAATCGCCGTTACCACGACAAAGCGAAACAGTGTCGGCATCAATTTTCGCCCGTCTTCTTGTTCTGCGTTTCCAAACCCTGTCCCCTTATGGGACGCCAATCCGGCCAATTCAAGGAAGAAGCTGGGGCCTGTTAGCAACTTCTGATGCAGACCCTGCCAGTCCATATCGGGTTCAAGGCACTTGCCACGCTTGACGCAAACGGGCTTTTCATGTCGATACGCCGGCAAAGAGGGCCTTCGAAACATCCGATGAACGCGCTGCCAGCAAATCCTCCAGACGAGAACCACGCCGCGTTGCTCGGCAGGCTGGGCAGCCGTTCCGTCGTCTTCGTCGGACTGATGGGCGCCGGCAAGACGGCGATCGGCCGCAAGGTGGCGACGATGCTGGCGCTGCCCTTCATAGACAGCGACCAGGAGATCGAAAGCGTCTCGCGCATGACCGTTCCGGAACTGTTCGAGCGCTACGGCGAGACCGAATTCAGGGCGCTGGAGCAGCGCGTCATCCTGCGCGTACTGGAAAACGGGCCGCAGGTGCTGTCGACCGGCGGCGGCGCCTTCATGAATGCGCAGACGCGCGAGGCGATTGCAGCGCAGGGCGTCTCGGTGTGGCTGAAGGCCGAACTCGACCTTCTGATGGATCGCGTCGCCAAGAAACAGAACCGGCCGCTCCTGAAAAGCGCCGACCCGCGCGCCGTGCTGGAGCGGCTGATGGGCGAGCGCTATCCGGTCTACGCGACATCGGACGTCACAGTGCCGACCCGCGACGACCGCAAGGAAGTCATCGCGACCGAGGTGGTGGACGCGCTGTGCCGGCATTTCGGCATTGATCAGGCGGCTGCGACGGGCGAGGTGGAACAGTGAGCATCGAGGCACCCGTTGTCGTCGAAGTCGGCCTTGGCGACCGGACCTACGACATTCTGATCGGCTCGGGGTTGTTGGCCCGCGCGGGTGCCGAGATTGCGCGCCGGCTGCCGGGCACACGCGCCGCGGTCGTCACCGACGCCAATGTCGCGGCAGCGCATCTCGGTGCGCTGAAGGCAGGCCTCGAAACGGGTGGCATCCAGACCGCCATCATCACACTGCCGGCCGGCGAGAAGACCAAGAGTTTTGCCCATCTCGAAGAGGTGGTCGACGGTGTGCTGGCTGCGAAACTGGAGCGCGGCGACATCGTCATCGCCTTCGGCGGCGGTGTTATCGGCGACCTTGCCGGCTTTGCCGCCGGCATCGTGCGGCGCGGCATGAATTTCGTGCAGATTCCGACCTCGCTGCTGGCGCAGGTCGATTCCTCGGTCGGCGGCAAGACCGGCATCAACAGCC